>NZ_JACOOD010000015.1:0-93226 GCF_014287405.1 Bacteroides sp. NSJ-48
TATAATTGGAATATAGCAACTTGTTGCCAAATGCATGAGGAAAAAGCAGCATAGCCAAAAGAAAATATAGCAGAACTTAAAATATAAATGAGGTTGTGCCAACGTTTTGACACAACCTCCTTTTTTACTATTTGTGGGTATTATTGTTTTTAATATAGTTATTTATCGGTATTGTGCCAGCTACCTGTGCGATCTAACTTTGCAGCGTGAAAATTAATTTATTAACGCTAAAAAGAAATAAGCTAAAATGAGAATTAAAGATGTATTGGTCATGGCGGCCATCGGTTTATTAGGAGCAGCATGCAGTGATGACGATAATAAGGGTAGTCAATGGGGAGACGGAGTTGGAGGTACGAAAACGAATCTGGATGTATCTGCCTATGATAAATGGACTTATGTAAATCTGAAAACCGGAGAAACGGAAATACATCCGGATACAAGCGAATGGATTTATACGGATGGTTCGGTAAGCGAGCCAAAAGCGAAGGAAACTATCGGTATCGAATGGCATATCGCCATACACCGTTATGAGATAAAAACAAACGGTGGCATGGTTTTCGATACGGAGAAAACAAATATGAATGAAATTACGGAGTTGCCTGAAGGAGACTATAAAGCGGATGAAAACATAACAAACGAGGATGAAGAATATGCCATCATCACCGATATGAGCAAAATGATGCAAGGCAACGTCGGTTACGCCAAGACTGCAACTGTGAACAAAGTGTTGTGCAGTTGGGTGAAAAAGACGGAGACAGGTAGTATGCCTCCTACTATTTATGAACCGACAATGCATGTAATAGTTTTGAAGTGTAAGGACGGCAGTTGGGCGAAGCTTCAATTTACAGTTGCAGGAAACTCTGAAACGAATAAGAGCGGTTTTGTTACATTCAATTACGAATTTATCCCGATTAAATAAGAATGAGACGGGTTCTTTGTTCCTTACTTTTTTTGCTGGCAGCGGCAGTGCCCACTGTCTTTGCGGAGGAAGTGGACGAAAGGGATAGCAACCGTTATCGCTATTCCATATTGGGAGATGTTGTAGATGAAAACGGGCAGCCAATGCCTGGAGCTACGGTTAGGGTGCTGGGAACTACTTTCGGAGCAGGCACGGATAGCGACGGTGAATTTGTTATCCGTTTGGAAAATGCGAAAGAATATACGCTGTTGGTTTCATTCATAGGATACGAATCTCAGGAAATAAAAGCGGTTCCGGCTGTACGTCCGCCGCGACTGCATATCCGATTGGTTCCTTCTTCTAATCAACTGAATGATGTAGTGGTAACCGGTTCGTTTGTTGCAAAACCGTTGAAAGAGGTACCTGTACTGACGCGTGTAATATCTCAAAAGGAGATTCAGGCACTCAATCCGATGAATGTCGAAACTTTGCTGCAATACGAACTGCCGGGTTTGCAGATTGGGTATAATTCGATGAGTCAGATGCCTGAGATATCTTATCAAGGCATGGATGGAGAGTATATGCTGTTTTTGATAGATGGCGAACGCGTAAGTGGGGAAGGAGCCGACCATAATGTTGATTTTACCCGTTTCAATGTAGACGATATCGAACGTATAGAAGTCATTAAAGGAGCCCAGTCCACAATCTATGGTTCCAATGCATTGGGTGGAGTCATCAATATCATTACAAAGACCGCCAATCGTCCCTTTAGCGGAAATTTGAATGTACGTTATGCCGGTTCCAACGGACAGAAATATACAGCTTCTACCGGTGTGAAGAAAAATCGTCTTACTTCTTATACCAGCCTTACCTATCGTACAAAAGATACTTATGAGATAGGTGATGAGGTAGGTAAGACCACCGTAACGGAAGGAAGTGACGGTTCTTCGGCAGAGGAGCAGGAAGATGCCGGTTCCACCACGGTCTACGGATACAACATTTGGGATTTTTTGCAGAAAATAGGCTATACCTGCAATGAAAAGCTAAATGCGGATTTGAAAGGTTCGTTTTACCGCAATAAACGAGACAAGCGTGTGGGCAAGATGTACCAGGACATATTCCTTGATTATACCTTGAATGGTAAGGTAACATATCTTCCCGGAGAAAAACAGCAACTTGTAATAGGATATATTTATGATAATTATCAGAAGAACCAGGACTATTTCTTATCCGGAAAGAAAACTACGGATTACCGTAATATCAAGCAGACACCGCGTATCGATTATACCGGAACATTCGGCAAGCATACTGTCAGTGTCGGGTTCGAAGGTGACTTTGAATACCTGAAACATTATATGCTGGAAGACAGCTCCCATGTTGACAATCAGTTGTACGCTTTCTATGCGCAGGAAGACTGGGATATCCTCGATGAGCTGAATATCGTGGCGGGAGTACGTGCCGACTATCATGAGAAATATCATTGGCATGTCACTCCGAAGGTTTCTTTACTGTGGCATTTTTGCGACCATGTCTCTTTCCGTGCCGGTTATGCACAAGGATTCCGTTCGCCTTCTCTGAAAGAACTCTACCAGGCATACGATATGGGCGGTATGGGTTGGTTCATGCTGTACGGTAATCCGGATTTGAAACCGGAAACCAGCAATCAAATCTCTCTGTCCGGCGAGTTTACCAAGGGAGGGCTGAACATGTCGGTTTCTTTTGCCCACAACCGTTTCAGGAACAAGATAGCCTATATGTCATTGGGCGACGGTTCGAGCGACATGCAGTACGTGAATGCCGATAATGCCAAAACTACGGCCTTGGAGACAATTTTGCGCTACCGTTTTGGTTTCGGGCTGATATTGACAGGTTCTTATGCTTATACGAACGATTATGAAGAGGTCGACGGACGGAATACTTCTTTGGTGCGCCCGCATACGGCAACTTTCAATGCTATGTATTCGCATAAGTTCGGAAAGATAGGTTTTAACTGTTCGCTGAACGGGCAGTGGGGAGCAAAGTTCGATACTTATACAAGAAACCAAAATGATGACGGTACTTATGCGTATGAAATAACCACTTACGATGCACGTACGATGTGTTCGTTGAATACCGGAGTTACCCTTCCGAAAGGCATATCCCTCAATCTGGGTATCGATAACCTGTTCAATTATAAAGACAAGGCTGCCGATAGTTCCCTGCAGATTCCGCAAAAGGGAATCAGTGTAATAGGAACCGTAAATCTTAATATTGCAGATATGTTCGGGTTATAAATATTAAAATATCGATATGAAGAAAAAACAACTATTGGGGAGTGGCTGTGCGGTCGTCCTCGTGTTGCTGCTTATAGGTATCTGGAACTTATGGTTCAGTTCTACAAGAGTAGCATTTGTCAATTATCAAGTTATCAGTCTCGGACAAATATCCAAGGCTAATGATAATTCGTTTATAAAGATAGCAGAAGTCAGTACCGACGAACTGGATAAGCTGACTTCTTATGACATGGTATTTATCAATGCCATGGGGATGAGAATAACGGAAGAACAGCGTGCGCAGATAAAGAAGGCTGCCGATGGCGGCTTGCCCATTCTGACCACTTCCGTCACCAATCCTGCCAATGAGATAATTTCGCTGGACTCTATCCAGGCCGACACTTTGAGAAGTTACCTGGGGAATGGCGGGCGCCGTAACTACCGTAGCATGCTGAATTATGTACGTAAGCATATCGATGGCAAGCTTATTTCGGTAGACGAACCTGAAGCTGTAACAGAACGCTCCAATGATATGATATATCATGCCGACCCGAAGAAGCCTGATGATGAAGAACTCGGTTTCAATACGATAGCCGGATACAATGCTTTCCTGCAGGAAAACGGGCTGTTGCAAGAGGGAGCTCCCCGTATCATAATCACTGGTATGATGGGCGAACCGGCAGACCTTATCCGGAAACTGGAGGAAACGGGTAATGTCGTTTATCCGGTACGGAATATGAAAGGCTTCATTGGCAGGCACCAAATTGATTCGGTATTCCCCTCGGCAGTCATCAATATGGCGCACGGGCGCATGGGAGACTATATCGTGGATTACCTGGCACAACAGAATATCCCGTTGTTTACTCCGCTGAATGTAAACCGGCTCGTAGAAGAGTGGGAGAACGACAAAATGGGAATGAGCGGCGGATTTCTCTCGCAAAGTGTCGTAACCCCCGAAATAGACGGGGCTATCCGTCCTTTCGCTTTGTTCGGACATTATAGGGATGAAGAAGGATTGCAGCATGCTTTTGCCATTCCCGAGCGTTTGGAAACTTTTGTAGAGACGGTGAATAACTATATTAAGTTTCAGAACAAGCCCAATAATGAAAAGCGCGTGGCGATTTATTATTATAAAGGCCCGGGACAGAACGCAATGGCTGCTGCCGGTATGGAAGTTGCCCCTTCGCTTTACAACCTATTGCTGCATTTGAAGAAAGAAGGGTATAAGGTAGACGGCTTGCCGGCATCCTCCAAAGAACTGGAACGTATGATACAAGCACAGGGAGCTGTATTCGGAACGTATGCGGAAGGAGCTTTCGACAACTTTATGAAGAACGGGCATCCCGAACTGATTACCAAAGAACAGTACGAAAGTTGGGTAGGGAAAGTACTCAGGCCGGAAAAGTATGCGGAGGTCGTATCTTCCTTCGGAGAATTTCCCGGTGAGTATATGGCTACCGATGACGGACGCCTGGGAGTTGCCCGCTTACAGTTCGGGAATGTGGTGTTGCTGCCGCAAAATGCCGCCGGAAAGGGAGACAATGCGTTTAAGATTGTTCATGGTACGGATGCCGCACCTCCTCACACTTATATTGCATCTTATTTGTGGACGCAGTTCGGTTTTAAGGCCGATGCGTTGATTCACTTCGGTACTCATGGCAGTCTGGAATTTACACCGAAAAAGCAGGTTGCTTTGAGTAGTAACGACTGGCCCGACCGGCTGGTAGGCGCTTTGCCTCATTTCTATATTTATTCGATAGGAAATGTGGGAGAAGGTATGATAGCCAAACGCAGGGCATATGCAGGCTTGCAGTCTTACCTCACCCCTCCGTTCCTCGAGAGCAGTGTCCGTGGTATCTATCGTGAACTTGTGGAGAAAATTAAGATATACAATAATGCTGTCAATGCTTGTTCTAACGGTGCGCACGAACAGGAATCCCGGAAAGATATGCGTAGCGAAGTCGATTTGCGCCGTGCTTCTTTAGCTGTGAAGGCAGTGGCGGTAAAGCTGGGTATTCACCGCGAGCTGGAACTGGACAGCGTACTCACCGTTCCTTATACGGAAGACGAGATTTTGCGTATCGAGAATTTTGCCGAGGAACTGGCTACGGAGAAAATAACGGGACAGCTTTATACAATGGGCGTTCCTTATGAAGATGCGCGCATTAAGAGCAGCGTGTACGCCATGGCTACCGAACCGATTGCATACAGCCTGCTTGCCCTGGACAAACTCCGCAAACGCGCCGACGAAAAAACGGTGAAACACCGCGCTTTGTTCACACAGCATTATCTGAATCCTGCCCGTACTTTAGTAACCCGGTTGCTGGCTAATCCGGCTTTGGGAACGGACGAGCTCATCTGCCGTGTGGCGGATATCACGCCCGACGAACTAACCAAAGCCCGGAAGATAGAAAAATCGCGTAATGCGCCGCAGGGCATGATGGCGATGATGATGGCTATGGGAGGCGGAGAGAAAGCCGTAATGAAGAAAATGCCTTCTTCCGTAGAATATACCAAAGAAGAAATCACTTTTGCTTTGGCAGTCATGGAAGTCGAGCGCACAATTAAAAATGTCGGAGAATATAAAAAGGCACTTATAGAAAGTCCGGAAAAAGAACTGCTCAGCATGACGAATGCATTGAACGGCGGATATACCCTGCCTTCACCGGGAGGCGATCCGATAGTAAATCCCAATACCTTGCCTACCGGACGCAACCTCTACGGAATCAATGCAGAGGCTACCCCAAGCGAGGCGGCATGGGAGAAAGGCATACAGTTGGCAAATAATACAATCGAGATGTATAAACGCCGGCACAATGATAGCATTCCCCGTAAAGTAAGCTATACGCTGTGGAGCGGCGAGTTTATCGAGACGGAAGGAGCCACTATCGCCCAGATACTCTATATGCTGGGTGTGGAACCTCTGCGGGATGCTTTCGGCCGTGTTACGGATTTGAAACTCATCCCCTCGAAAGAACTGGGACGCCCGCGTATCGATGTGGTAGTACAGACGAGCGGGCAGTTGAGGGACATCGCAGCTTCCCGCTTGTTCCTTATTAACCGAGCGGTTGAAATGGCTGCCCATGCAAAAGACGACCAATACGAAAATCAGGTTGCTGCCGGAGTGGTCGAAGCAGAACGGGTGTTGATAGAAAAAGGCCTGACTCCTAAAGACGCCAGGGAGATTTCTACGTTCCGCGTGTTCGGAGGAGCTAACGGCGGTTATGGAACCGGTATCCAGGGTATGGTGATGAGCGGTGACCGTTGGGAAAGCGAGAAAGAAATAGCAGATACCTATTTGAATAATATGGGTGCTTACTATGGTAGTGAAAAGAACTGGGAAGCCTTCCGTCAATTCGCTTTCGAAGCTGCGCTGACACGTACGGATGCGGTTATACAGCCTCGCCAGAGCAATACGTGGGGAGCATTGAGCCTCGACCACGTGTACGAGTTTATGGGCGGGCTCAACCTGGCTGTTCGTAATGTGACGGGAAAAGACCCGGATGCTTACCTGAGCGATTACCGCAATCGCAACAACTTCCGCATGCAGGAGGTCAAGGAAGCTATCGGAGTGGAGAGCCGTACCACTATTTTCAACCCTACCTATATCAAGGAGAAAATGAAAGGAGAAGCAGGTGCTGCGAATACATTTGCCGAGATTGTACAAAACACATATGGCTGGAATGTGATGAAGCCCAAAGCTATCGATAAGGAAATGTGGGATGAGATATATAATGTGTACGTAAAGGATAAGTTCGGCCTGGGCTTGCATGAATATTTCGAGCAACAGAATCCGGCAGCTTGGGAAGAAATGACCGCTGTCATGCTGGAGACGGTGCGCAAGGGAATGTGGAAAGCCAGCGAGCAGCAAGTGGCCGATATAGCCAAGTTGCACACCGATTTGGTAAACAAGTACAAACCCTCCTGTTCCGGCTTTGTTTGCGACAATGCCAAGTTAAGGCAGTTCATTGCTTCGAAAACCGATGCGCAGGCAGCGGCGGAATATAAGAAAAACATTGTTCAGATACGTGAAGCTGTCGCATCCGACGACAAGAAAGGGATGGTGATGAAAAAAGAGGAGATAGCTTCTGTCGCAGAAGAACAGACCAATGTACTGAGCAATACGATAGTCGGTTTGGTAGTAGTGCTTGCTATCGTCGTACTACTGTTGCTCGTCCGTCATCGTCGTAAAAAACTACAGGAATAATGGAGACAGTTGTTTTGGTACTTATGATATTGGTTTGCTTTAACTTCATGTTGAAGCAAACTTATCGTAAATTAAGGTCGGTACTGGCAATATCCGTCATCTGTGCCTTGTTCGTAGGGCTGATGTGGTCTTATGCTATCGAGCAGTCCAAAACCCAGATTGCCGACTGGCTGGCTAATCCTGCACTGATGCTCGATACTTCCGTTGTACTGAGCGTGGAAGTGGTTCTGCAGATGACCTTCTGCATGCTGGCTGCACATATCCAAAGTGCCGGACTTGTGAAGAAGCGCGTGCTATGGGCTTATAAGGCACTACGCTGGTTTCCGGGTATTTTAGTTTTTCCGGTACTGTTCTGCGGCTTGGTCGCATTGATATTCTCCTTCCCCGGGGTATCCTTTTCCCTGATTGCCTGGAGCATGGCAGCGGCGGTATTCGTATTGATACCTGCCGGGAGCTTCCTTTTGTGCTGGTTACTGCCCGAAAAAGAGCTTCGGCTGGAATTGCTTTTCCTCGCCAATGCCCTGATTGCTATTTTGGGAATTATCGCTACTGTCAACGGCCGTACGGCAGTGAAAGGAATAGACGAGGTAGACTGGGGAGCGTTGGCAGGCTTGACAATCCTGCTTGTTGCCGGTGCATTGGTCGGAATGATTTTAAGAAAAGTGAAATTGAAAAGACAAACTAACTAATTAAATAAAAAATTATGAATTACATTTCAGACATTCTCTATTGGATATCTACAGGGCTTCTGGTTCCTGTTATCGTATTGTTGATTATTCTTTTCGGACGTTCGGTCTTGCTCCTCGGAAACTTTTTCGGGCAATACCTGGCTATTCGTAAGACCGATGCCCTGCTGCGCAAGGAGTTGGATGCACTGACTCCTGAAACTGTTTCGGAGCTGGGCGGACACCTCTCCAAAAAGAACAACTCTTTGGTGGTTGCTTACATTCACCGTATTATCGAGATGAAAGACAGTCCGGCGCACGTGCAGCGCCTGCTTGCCGATTTTGAGATAGCGGCGGATAAAGATTTGGCAATATCCAAGACTCTAACCAAAATGGGACCGATGTTGGGATTAATGGGAACGCTGATTCCAATGGGTCCGGCACTTGTAGGGCTTTCCACCGGCGACATTGCCTCGATGGCCTACAATATGCAGGTGGCATTTGCCACTACGGTTGTCGGGTTGTTCTCCAGTGCTATCGGGTTTATAACACAGCAAGTCAAGCAGCGTTGGTATTTGCAGGATATGACTAATCTCGAATTTCTCTCTGAATTGTTAAACCAAAACCAAAAAGAATAATGAAAAGGCGTTTGCTGAGAAAAGAAGAAGATAGCGACCCGATGAGTGTGGTAAGCAACCTTTTCGATGTTGCAATGGTATTTGCCGTAGCACTTATGGTTGCATTGGTGAGCCGTTACAATATGACCGAGATGTTCAGCCAGGAAGATTTCACTATGGTAAAGAATCCCGGAAAAGAGAACATGGAGATTATTACGAAAGAAGGTCAGAAAATCAATAAATACACTCCATCTGAGAACCAGGATACTAAAAGCGGCAAAAAAGGCAAAAAGGTGGGGATTGCTTATGAGCTGGATAACGGCGAGATTATTTATGTGCCCGAATAGTAATTCCGTTGCATCTAAAATTATTACCTTTGCTGCTCGAAAATTATAAATAACTAAGAGATGTTACAACCGGAATTGAAATTAAGACGTGATAAGATACGTGCCCTCATGGCCCAGCAAGGTATTGATGCGGCACTTATTACCTGTAATGTAAACTTAATCTATACGTATGGTCGCGTAGTAAGCGGATATTTATATTTGCCGTTGAATGCTCCTGCGCGTTTGTTCATAAAGCGCCCTAATGACATTGAGGGCGAGCATATTCATCCTATCCGTAAGCCGGAGCAAATAACCGGGTTATTGAAGGAATGCGGTCTTCCTTTGCCGGTAAAACTGATGCTGGAAGGTGATGAACTGCCCTTTACGGAGTATAATCGCCTGGCTGCCTGCTTTCCCGAAACAGAGGTCGTATCCTGTGGTACAGCATTGATTCGTCAGGCGCGAAGCATAAAAACTCCGATAGAAATTGAAATGTTCCGCCGTTCCGGAATTGCCCATGCAAAGGCATACGAACAGATTCCCTCGGTTTATCAGCCGGGAATGACAGACCGTCAATTATCTGTTGAAATAGAACGGTTGATGCGTCTGGAAGGTTGTCTGGGTATTTTCCGTGTATTCGGACAGAGCATGGAAATCTTCATGGGAAGTCTTTTGGCCGGTGACAATGCAGCGGTTCCTTCTCCGTATGATTTTGCATTGGGCGGCAAAGGGCTTGATCCTTCATTGCCCGGTGGCGTGAGTGGCACTCTCCTGCAAGCGGGGCAATGTTTCATGGTGGATATGGGTGGAAACTTCTATGGTTACATGGGCGATATGAGCCGTGTGTTCTCCATTGGCAAGTTGCCGGAACAGGCTTATGCTGCACATCAGACGTGTTTAGAAACACAAGAGGAGATTGTGGCAATGGCAAAACCGGGAACTGTTTGTGAAGATATGTATAACAAGGCTATTGAAATAGTAACGAAAGCCGGTTTTGCAGATTATTTTATGGGAGTAGACCAAAAGGCGAAATTCATAGGGCATGGTATTGGTTTGGAAATAAATGAAATGCCCGTATTGGCTCCTCGTATGAAGCAGGAATTGGAACCGGGTATGGTTTTTGCTTTGGAACCCAAGATTGTTTTACCCGGTATAGGTCCTGTCGGAATTGAAAACTCATGGGCAGTAACCACCGACGGTCTTGAGAAACTGACTTTGTGCAAAGAAGAAATCATAGAATTATGATGGATAATTAGTGGTTAGCGATTAGTGATTAGGTTGGTAATTACGTCGCATAACAGTCGCTAATCGTTAACCGCTAATCACTAATCGTTAACCGCTTACTTCACCCTTCTGTTCAATTGGTTATTAGCCTTGGACGGTTTTGATTTGCCTATTCTTTTTCCTGTCGGTTTGGCTTTTTTGTTCCGGTTAGGGTGCAATTGTGCGTTTTTATTCCCCTTCATAATATTCACATAGATAATAACGGGCGATAAAATCCCAATTTTGCTGTAGTATTTCTTTGCCGTTGTCAAATGGCAATTGTACGTCAGGTAATATTCCTTTGAGCATACCATACTTTATTAAATCGAACGGGCAGCCTCCCGGGCGGCAAAAGAGTTTGTAGCCTTCGGCAGCGGCGCGTTCGGCATTGTACATCGGGTTGTGCTCTTCACAAAAATAGGTAGCTACGTTGTGGGCTATTAGCATACCTTTGGCATTGGCGTATATTACGAATTCTTTTTTGTACTGTAAGTCAGGGAGTAAAGCAGAAGGTGTGTTTTCCCATTTTAGAACTTCAACAAAGAATTTGCAGAGCTCTTTATAGGTAGTAAAGTATAGCAAAGGCTTTCCATTACTGTATTCCAGGCAATGCTCAACATCCTTGCTCAATTTTGTTTCGGGAGTAATTTCGGGAAGCGGCTCCAAGGGCATATCCAGTAAATCCGGTCCCATTAGCCACAAAACAGATGAAGGCTCTTCATTGATAGGGGCTTTTTCAAAGTTTTCATCCATCAGTTTGTATACTTTCTGTGCCAGAGCCAGTAAGTCTTTATCAAACGGGTCTTGCAGCGTATATTCATCCGGATTGAAGATTGCAAAGTGGGATTTCAATGTCCACAATACGAATGCCACATCTTCCAGATTGATTTCATCGGGGATGTAGCTGTCAGATAACCGGTAAAAGGGAAGATGCCTATTGTATAATGCATAGTATGCCTCGGAGAATGTTTTCCAACCTCCTGTCTGGGCAATTGCATCCTGAAAATACATGCCGAGTGATGTGGCGGCATCTTTCTGTGCATATTCGCTTTCCTTGAATAAGGGAGATTCTTTTAGTATCGGGAGTGTCTTTATTGAGAAATCGAGATACCATTGGTCACCGGGCAGAATACGTGTACGTTCATTGGCTTCCAACCATTGTTTCATAAAAATAGGAACTGGCTTCATAGTTTGTTTGCTTTTAAAGTGTGAATATTATTTTATGGGGTTATAATCTTTTCAGAGCCAGTTTGATGACCTGCTCTACCGGTGCACCGGCATCTTCTTTCAGAATAGCCATTACAACTTTTTGTGAAGGAGCCTGTGCGAATCCCAACATTGTGAGGGCGGCTACGGCTTCTTCCTGTACCTGTACGTTGGCGGCAGTAGAGGCAAGACCGGTTATGCCGGTAGTTCCGGCGGCTTCTCCGCTGGTTTTTATTTTGTCTTTTAAATCGACTATCACACGCTGGGCTGTTTTCAAACCGATGCCTTTTACTGTTTTCAGCAGATTGGCATTTTCCGTGCTTATGACATTTATCAGTTCAGAGGGCGATAAGGCTGAGAGAATCATACGTGCCGTATTGCCGCCAATGCCCGATACGGAAATCAGTAGCAGGAACAGTTCTCGTTCTTGTTTGTCTGCAAAACCGTAGAGGACATATGCATCTTCACGGATAGCTTCGTAGATATACAGTTTGCAGCTTTTCTTTCCTTGTATGGCAGCATACGTATTCAAGGAGATATTTGCGGCATATCCCAGGCCGTTACAGTCTATAATTGCGCTTGCCGGACTCAACTCGGCAATCTCACCTTTTATGTATTCTATCATATGATTATTATTCCTATTCTGCGAATGTAGGAATTATTATTGACTTTAAGTCTCTAAAAAAAGAAAAACTCTGTGAAACATGCAAACTTCTGTATTAAGTTATAAATTAAAATGCTTATTTTTGCGCTCATAAAATAGAAAGTTGATAACTAAAACCGATAAAAAGATGAAAAAAGTAAGAGCAGCCATCATGGGTTATGGCAATATCGGACATTTTGTACTTGAGGCATTACAGGCAGCTCCCGATTTTGAAATCGCAGGAGTAGTACGTCGTGCAGGGGCAGAGAACCGTCCTGCAGAATTGAGTGAATATTCCGTAGTGAAAGATATCAAAGAGTTGAAGGATGTGGATGTGGCCATCCTTTGTACTCCTACGCGTAGCGTTGAGAAATATGCTAAAGAGATATTGGCACTTGGCATCCATACAGTGGACAGCTTCGATATTCATACCGGCATTCCGGCATTGCGCCGTACACTGGATGCTGAGGCAAAAGCACATAATACTGTTTCTATTATTTCTGCCGGTTGGGATCCGGGAAGTGATTCTGTTGTGCGTACCTTGCTGGAGGCTATTGCGCCGAAGGGAATTACCTATACCAACTTCGGTCCGGGTATGAGTATGGGACATACGGTGGCAGTAAAGGCTATCGAGGGTGTAAAAGCCGCTCTTTCAATGACGATTCCTACCGGTACGGGCATACATCGCCGTATGGTCTACATCGAACTGAACGATGGTTACGAATTTGACAAAGTAGCTGCCGCCATCAAAGCCGATCCATATTTTGTAAATGACGAAACGCATGTGAAGCTTGTTCCGAGCGTAGATGCACTGCTTGATATGGGACACGGTGTAAATCTGACCCGTAAGGGCGTTTCCGGAAAAACACAGAACCAACTGTTCGAATTCAACATGCGCATCAATAATCCGGCGCTTACTGCGCAAGTGCTGGTATGTGTGGCACGTGCTGCAATGCGTCAGCAACCGGGTTGCTATACAATGGTTGAGATTCCGATTATCGACCTTCTGCCGGGCGACCGTGAAGAGTGGATTGCACACTTGGTATAAAAATATAAAAAAACAGATGGTGCGTTTATATGGAATGCACCATCTGTTAGTACTGAACGCATCGTCTGTTTGACTATAACAGACGATGTGTTTTTTATATCCTAATCATCAGAAGAAGAATCTGAGCACATCATTGAAGTTAGCCCAAATCAGCAAGCCGAACAATAGGAACATACCTACCATTTGAGCACGCTCCATAAACTTATCGCTGGGTTTGCGACGTGCTACAATCTCGTAGATGAGGAACAGGACATGTCCGCCGTCCAATGCCGGAATAGGCAGAATGTTCATGAAAGCAAGAATGATTGAAAGGAATGCCGTCATGTACCAGAACTGATACCAGTCCCATGTTGCAGGGAAGATGCTGCCGATTGTTCCGAAACCGCCAAGCTGTTTGGCGCCCTCTTTAGAGAAAAGATACTTCATCTGGCTGACATAACCTTTCAGCGTATTTACTCCCAGGGTAACCCCGGCCGGGATAGATGTAAAGAAACTATATTCTTTCTTGACAACGGGCAACAGCTTGTTTGTCTGCAGGGATGCAGCGACACCGATTTGATATAAAGAATCTGTAGTCAGCTTTACGGTATCCGCTACCCCCGCTCTGACGTAAGTCAGGGTGAGAAGGCGGCTGGTACTGTCGTTAGCAGCTTTTTGGCGATTCAGCATTTCTTCCTTAAAGTCGAAGTAAGCGATGTTACATCCATCCAATTGAGTGATGCTGTCACCCGGTTGTAATCCGGCAAGTGCGGCAGGTTGTCCCGGCATAATGCTGTCGATGACAAACGGATAGCGGAATGAAGCGAAACGGACACTGTCGGCAAGCAGGCGTTCCATCATATCTTCGGGGATGTACACGGATACTTCCTGCCCGTTACGCAATACGCTGACCTGACGTGCATCGACGATGCTTGTCAGCATGTCGCCACCATAGCGTTCAAAAGGTACGCCGTCGGCGGATACCAATATATCGCCGTCACGGAAACCGATTGCTTTAGCCGTTTCATTAAAGTCCATACCCAGCGGGGCTTTCTGCAAAGGTACATATTCATCTCCCCACGCAAAGAGTATCATGGAGTAGATGAACAATGCCAACAGGAAATTGAACAGTACGCCGCCTATCATAATCAGCAGACGCTGCCATGCCGGTTTGGCGCGGAACTCCCACGGTTGCATGGGCTGTTTCATCTGCTCGGTATCCATAGACTCGTCTATCATACCTGCAATTTTGACGTACCCGCCTAAAGGCAACCAGCCGATACCATATTCCGTTTCACTGTTTTTCGGTTTGAATTTGAACAAGGTGAACCACGGGTCAAAGAACAAACAGAATTTTTCCACTCGTGTCTTAAATAAACGAGCGAAGAGGAAGTGCCCGCCTTCATGGATTATTACGAGCAATGAAAGGCTCATTATAAGCTGCAGGGCACGGATCAAGAATGTTTCCATCTAATTATTTACTATTTTATTATTTGCAATTTAATTTTTAACTATCAATTCTTTTGCTATTCGTCTGGCTTCTGCGTCAGTTGCCACATAGTCTTCGTAAGCAGGTTTTTGTATAAAGGATACGCGCGCCATTGTCTTCTCGATTACGTCGCTCATGCCGAGGAATGATATTTCGTCCCGTAGGAAAGCGGCTACCACCACTTCATTGGCTGCATTGACGATACATGGCATGTTTCCTGCACGGTGCAGCGCTTCGTATGCCAGTGCCAGATTGCGGAAACGTTTCGTATCCGGCTGCTCGAATGTCAGGTCCGTGCACAATTTGAAGTCCAGCCGGGGGAAAGACGCTTTCAGGCGTTCCGGATAGGAGAATGCGTACTGAATGGGCAGGCGCATATCCGGCATTCCCAGCTGCGCTTTCACTGCTCCGTCCTCAAACTGCACCATTGAGTGAATGACGGATTGCGGATGTACCACTACTTCTATCTGGTCGGGGCGTACACCGAACAGCCATTTTGCTTCAATCACTTCAAACCCCTTGTTCATCATGGAAGCGGAGTCTATTGTAATTTTGGCTCCCATGTCCCAATTGGGGTGCTTCAAAGCCTGTGCCTTGGTTACGGTGGCAAGCTGCTCCATTGTACAGGTACGGAACGGACCGCCGGAAGCTGTCAGTATAACTTTCTCGACAGGGTTACCCATTTCTCCGGCTAAACACTGGAACACGGCAGAATGTTCGGAGTCTACCGGCAAGATGGGAGTACCGCTGAAACGTGCCAGGTCATTGATAAGCTCGCCCGCCACGACTAATGTTTCCTTGTTGGCGAGGGCTATCGTCTTGCGTGCACGGATTGCGTTCATAGTCGGTTTCAGCCCGGCATAGCCTACCATGGCTGTCAGTACCATGTCGATAGGTTTTTCCGCCACAATCTGGCATAAGGCCTCTTCGCCGGCATACACTTTGATGGGGAGGTCGGCAAGTGCGTCTTTCAGTTGTTGATATTTCGTTTCGTTTGCTATTACCACTGCCTCAGGCTTGAACTTGCGCGCCTGAGCTATCAAATCCTCCACCCGGTTGTTGGCTGTCAGTACATAGGCTTCGTATCGGTCGGGATGTTCCTCTATGACCTGTAATGCCTGTGTACCGATAGAGCCGGTAGAGCCAAGTATGGCAATTTGTTTCTTCATCAGTCTTATAATTTATGCTTTCAGGTTTATATCTTATACTTAATGCTTTATACTTTTAAAATACGATATAGAGTTCCGGGTTTACCGCCCTTCCTTTGTGCCACAGTTCGAAGTGCAGGTGCGGTCCGGTAGTCAGTTGCCCGCTGTTGCCTACCAGGGCAATGGCTTCTCCGCCTTTTACGGTGTCGCCTTCGCGTTTCAACAAAGAGCCGCAATGCTTGTAGACGGATACGAAATCCTGGTTATGCTGTACCTCTATCAAATAGCCGGTTTCGGCTGTATAGGTACTCAGAATGACCGTTCCGTCCAGGGTTGCCAATACGCTTTCTCCCGGATTGGCGGCTATATCCGTTCCGAAGTGCCTCTTTTCGGCATTGAAAGGAGATGAAATCATGCCGCGGGTGGGGCGGTAGAATATCAGTCCGTCTACTTCGGGGCGTGAGGCGATGCTTGTCAGGTTGTATTTCTCCGTTTCCTCGTACTGTTTGCGGAATTCAGCCTCGCGTTGCGTTCGTTCCATAAGCGAATCTTCCCGTACGGTAGTCAGGGAGTCGATGGAATGGATGGTGTCGGTTTTGATTTTACCCAGAAAGATGTCCTGGATATTCATTATGTACAGATTCTGCCTGTCTACGAGTTGCTGGAGTGAGTCTACACGCAGGGCATTCTCCACGACCTGCGCACGAATTTCACTGTTCATGTATCCGGGCAGATAATTGCGCAACGGGGTAAAGGCAACAATCAGGGAGGCAATCAGAAAGAGTACCGTCAGTACGGAAAGCAATACGGAGATTCCGTTCAGTTTGGACACACGCAGCGTGACAATATCCTCAAGGGTATTCTCGTTTGTAATAGTCAGTCTGTACTTGAACTTGATATTACTCCAAAAGGCTTTTCTTCTTTTTTTCTTCTTATTTGCTGCCACTTATAAACTTTCTATTTATAATTTGAACTTTGTGTTTCGCGCCTTATTTACACCTCTTCCGTATCTTCTAAAGCAAGTAATCCTTCCGGCAGGTCCACCGTGATAACCTTATGCTTCTGGTCGATGTCTATAATGAAATCTTCCTGTGCCGGAATCAGCAATTCTTCTCCTTTATAATCTACTACGAACAGAGTGTTGATGGTAGAGGTGTCCACATCCGTCACTTCACCCAGTTGGCCGTGGTGTACTTCTTCCATACGGAAACCGACGAAGAAATCCCAACTGAGTTCTCCCGGTCCGGCTCCTTCGGCATGCTTCACGGGAAAATAAACCTCAATGTTGGTAAACATCCGTGCGCGTTCTGCCGTATCCACTCCTTCGAGTTTGACGAGAGCCGTAGTGTCTGAGCGGAAACGATATTCTTCGATAAAGAACGGTACGAATATACCGTCCAACAAGCAGATGAGATATTCGGCCTCTACACGGTCGAAAATATCATCCGTAAAGGTGAATGACAATTCTCCGTGAATGCCATGAGGTTTGTTGAATATACCTATTTTATATACTTCTTCTTTTCGTATCATATCGTTTTATCGCCTTGTCTGTTGCCTTGTCACTTCCTTATATTCTCGTTATTCTTGCTCCGATCGCATTCAGCCGTCCTTCTATATTCTGATACCCCCGGTCTATCTGCTCGATGTTATGAATACGGCTGATGCCGTCGGCGCTCATGGCGGCTATCAGCAGAGCAATGCCGGCACGGATATCCGGGGACGTCATATTGCCGCCACGCAGTTTGAAACCGTGGTTATGTCCGATTACTACGGCGCGGTGCGGGTCGCACAGAATGATTTGCGCTCCCATGTCTATCAGTTTGTCCACGAAGAAGAGGCGGCTTTCAAACATCTTCTGATGAATCAGCACGCTGCCTTTCGCCTGTGTGGCAACTACCAGCAGTACGCTCAACAAGTCCGGCGTCAGTCCGGGCCAGGGCGCATCGGCTATTGTCATGATAGAACCGTCAATGAAGGATTCTATCTGATAAGTATCCTGGGCAGGCACATAAATATCATCGCCCCGTTGTTCCATTTTGATGCCCAAACGCCGGAAACTGTCGGGGATGATACCTAAGTTTTCGTGCGAAACGTTCTTGATGGTCAGCTCGCTTTTCGTCATGGCTGCCATGCCGATGAAGCTTCCCACTTCAATCATGTCCGGAAGAACGGTATGCTCTGTTCCGTGCAGTTCGTCCACTCCCTCAATGGTGAGCAGATTGGAAGCGATACCTTCTATCTTTGCACCCATGCGGTTCAGCATCCGGCATAGCTGTTGTATGTAAGGCTCGCAGGCGGCATTGTAAATGGTTGTTTTACCTTTGGCCAATACTGCTGCCATTACGATATTGGCAGTGCCCGTTACAGATGCTTCGTCCAGCAACATATAGCTGCCTTGCAACTGCCGGGCGGATATTTCGTAAACTTCCCGTCTTTCATTGTAAACGAATTCGGCACCTAAATTCCGTATGCCGATGAAATGGGTGTCCAAACGGCGGCGGCCTATCTTGTCTCCGCCCGGTTTGGAAATCATAGCCTTGCCAAAGCGTGCCACCATCGGTCCTACGAGCATGACCGAACCGCGCAGGCTGGAGCACCTTTTCAGGAATTCATCGCTCTCCAGATAGGCAAAATCAACATTGGCTGCTTGAAAGCTATATGTATCGATGCCTTTTTTCGATACGTTCACTCCCATATCCCGCATCAACTGAATCAGGTTGTTCACATCCAGGATGTCCGGTATGTTGTGCACCGTCACCTCTTCGGCAGTGAGCAGGGTGGCGCAGATAATCTGCAGCACCTCGTTCTTCGCTCCTTGAGGATAAATGTCTCCGGAAAGGCTGTGTCCGCCTTCTATTACAAATGAAGCCATGAAATAGTGGTTAGTAGTTAGTGATTAGCGATTAACGGTTAGTGATTAGGGTAGTGTGGTGATGTCCTATGATATTAACCGTTAATCGCTAATCACTAACCGCTATTTTAGTATTTTCTTTTATTATTTCTGTTGTTGTTTCTGTTGTTCTGGTTATTCATCTTCGGACGATAATTCTGTTCGATCCGTTCGGCCATAAGGCGGAGAAGGCTGTCGGTCATCTGCAGTTTGCCGCCGGACAGTTCTGCGAGGTCGTCCGCTATTTTGCGGTCGTCGACAGTATCTTTATTCCAGGACATATAGTCTTTCTTCATGTGGTTGCATATCAGTGCAACGAGGTTCTGCTTCTCGTCACCTTCGGGAAAGTCGATGGCTTTCTTAATCAGCACTTCCAGGGTACGGCCGTAGTGGCGGTAACGTATTTTGGTGCTGGGATAAGGAACGGTTTCCGGTTTGGTTATCAGGTTGTCTTTGCGGATAACTTCGTATGGATAGTCGATGTCCAGCTTGAAGTCCGCCATGATGGCAAGATGATCCCACAGCTTGTGCTTGAAATCGGGTATGTCGCGAAGGTGGGGAAACATGTTTCCCATGATGTTGATAATGGTATTTGCACAACGCTGGCGCTCGGAGCGGTCTTCGATTGTCAGTGCATGGTCTACCATATTCTGGATGCTGCGCCCGTATTCGGGCAAGGGCATCCGCTTTTGTTGAGTATTATATTGCATATCCTTTAGAATTAGCGGTTGGTTATTAGTGGTTAGTGATTAGCGGTTAGTGATTAGTGGTTAATGCTATACGGTCCAATTGCGCAGCCCGCTAATCGCTAATCACTAACCGCTAACCACAAATCGCTATAAAAGTTTTTTCGGTTGGCTTGCTACGAATTCTTTCAAGTAGAACGGTTCGAAGTAGGCAACGTCTTTAAAATCTTTTTCGGCTATAGCTTTTTCTGCCAGCGGGAACATCATGCTTGCCAGCGGACGGATGCCATCGATGAAATGAGCGTTGGGATGCACAATCTTTTCCTTGCACTTGGCTGCACCGTCGCCGAAGAAATACACGGGCTGCTTGTCCAGAAACTCCTGATAGGAATTTTCGTCCACAATGTCTGCCGCAATGTCGCGTACCGGTTTCAGTGCGCGGTCGTAAACGGCGGCGTACACTTCCATGCGGCGGGCATCAATCATGGGGCACAACAGGGCGTCTTCCGGCAGTTCATCGTGATAGAGCAGTACCGGAACGCATTGCACTTTCAGGGTGGGAAGCCCGATGAGGGGCAGGTTGCGCCCGTAACATACACCTTTTGCCATAGACACGCCGATGCGTAGCCCTGTGTACGAACCGGGACCGCAACTTACGGCAACGGCATCCAGCGGCATGGCGTGGCTGTCGGCAAATGACAGGGCTTCGTCTACGAATACGCCCAGCGATACGGCGTGTGAAGGCCCGTTCAGGTCTTCTTTTTTGAAAACGTTCTGTCCGTCCTCGCTCACGGCTACGGAGCAGGCCGAAGTGGATGTTTCAATATGCAAGATACATGACATAACTTCTATTCTGATTTTTATTGTGGCAAATTTACGTGATTTGTTTCGATTACACAAGTTGTTTGCCGAATGGTTTGTCGTTGCATTCCTGATTCATTGATTAAATTGCCGGCTGCTTGCTTGCATCTGTTCAGAAAATTAGTGAATATTGCATACTAAGTTGTGCATGCGATATTTGTCTATTGCTCAAATTATTCTCAGTGAATGCAATAAATAATCAGTGAGAATAGCTATCTTTGTCGCATAAAACTATACATTATGATACAATCTATGACGGGCTACGGCAAAGCAACAGCCGAACTGTCCGATAAGAAAATCAATATTGAAATTAAGTCGCTTAACAGCAAAGCGATGGATTTATCTGCCCGTATCGCTCCGCTTTACAGGGAAAAGGAAATGGAAATCCGTAACGAAATATCCAAAATGCTGGAACGGGGCAAGGTCGATTTCAGCCTTTGGATTGAGAAGAAAGATGCGGAACAACTGGCCACTCCTATCAATCAGGAATTGGTGGAGGCCTATTACAAACGGATTAAGGAAATTTCTGCGGCTGCCGGTATTCCCGAACCTGCCGACTGGTTTGCCACGCTGCTCCGTATGCCGGATGTAATGACGAAGAATGAGACTCAGGAACTGAGCGATGAGGAATGGGCAGTGGTGCATGCGGCAGTGGAAGAGGCTATCAATCATCTGATAGACTTCCGCAAGCAGGAGGGCGCAGCGCTCGAAAAGAAATTCCGTGAGAAGATAGAGAATATAGCACGGTTGCTCGAATCGGTGGCTCCCTACGAGCAGGAACGGGTAGGCAAGGTAAAGGACCGTATCACCGATGCGCTTGAAAAGACATTGAGTGTGGATTACGACAAGAACCGCCTGGAACAGGAACTTATCTATTACATCGAGAAACTCGATATCAACGAAGAAAAGCAACGTCTTTCCAATCACCTGAAATACTTTATCAGCACGCTCGAAAGCGGTAGCGGACAAGGTAAGAAGCTGGGCTTCATCGCACAGGAAATGGGCCGCGAAATCAATACGCTGGGCAGCAAGTCCAATCATGCCGAAATGCAGAAGATTGTAGTGCAGATGAAGGACGAGCTGGAGCAAATCAAGGAACAGGTCCTGAACGTGATGTAAGGAACCGGTTCCGGACGTTGCATAAATTTATGATAAGTTTGCTTCAACATGAAGTTAAAGCAAACCAATTAGAGGATTAAATAGTAAACCGTTAAATAGTAAATACCACAGATGGGTAAACTGATTATATTTTCCGCCCCCTCCGGGTCGGGCAAGTCCACAATTATCAACTATCTGTTGACGCAGAACCTGAATCTGGCTTTCTCTATTTCGGCAACCAGCCGTCCGCCGCGCGGCACGGAGCAGAACGGGGTGGAGTATTTCTTTCTCACTCCCGATGAGTTCCGGAGTCGCATAGCCAACGATGAGTTCCTGGAATACGAGGAAGTGTATCAGGACCGCTTCTACGGAACACTGAAAGCACAGGTGGAAAAGCAATTGGCTGCCGGACAGAATGTTGTATTCGATGTAGACGTAGTGGGCGGTTGCAATATCAAGAAGTTCTACGGCGAGCGTGCTTTGTCCGTTTTCATCCAGCCGCCTTCGGTGGAGGAATTGCGCAAACGCTTGATAGGCCGCGGCACGGATGCTCCCGAAGTTATCGAGAGCCGTGTGGCAAAGGCCGAATACGAGCTTGGCTTTGCACCGAAATTCGATACGGTCATTGTAAACGATGATTTGGAAACGGCTAAAGCGGAGACATTGAAAGTGATAACCCAATTCCTGAACCGATGAAGCGGACGAAAGCCGGGCGTTTATCGCCGAGAGCCAATAAGTTCCTCTTAGTCCTGAATATCGTTCTGTTGTTGGGGGCTATTGTCTTGGCGATACTGAGCATCGACCTGAAAGAGTACACTTCGGCTGTAGCGATGTTTATGGTCGTGATTGTAAGCGGTGGTAATATTTACGGCTGTTGGAAACGTTTGAGAGAAAAACTTTGATACCATACTTTAGTATGTTTTAATTCTTAATTTTCAATTTATCAAGTGGATATAGGCATTTTCAGCGGTTCGTTCAATCCGGTACATATCGGACATCTGGCGCTTGCCAACTATCTTTGTGAATACGAAGGGTTGGACGAGGTGTGGTTCATGGTGACTCCGCATAATCCGCTGAAAGAAGAAGCCTCTCTGATGAGCGATGAATTCCGTCTGAAGCTGGTGCAGCTTGCCATTGGAGGCTATCCCAAGTTCCGGGCTTCCGATTTCGAGTTTCATCTGCCGCGTCCGTCTTATACCGTGCATACGCTTGATAAATTGAAACAGACTTATCCGCAAGACACTTTCCACCTTATTATAGGTTCCGACAACTGGAAGCTTTTCTCCCGGTGGTATCAGTCGGAGCGTATTCTTGCGGAAAACTTTATTCTTATTTACCCCCGTCCCGGTTATGAGGTGGACGGGAATACTTTACCTCAAAATGTAAAACTGGCCTCTTCGCCCACATTCGAAATAAGTTCTACCTTTATCCGCCAGGCGATGGAAGAGGGCAGGGACGTGCGTTATTTCCTGCATCCGGCTGTCTATGAAGCGTTGAGACAAACTAATCTGTAAAATAAATGAATGACTTGGAAAATTTACAGGCGCCCCACAACTTCGGTGTATGTGCCTCTGCCTGTTGTACGAAACGCTTTACCTGCCTGCGCTATATAGCCTTGCAGAATGCTTCCCTGCAATATCCGTTCCTGCCTACGCTTACTTCCCGGAAGCTGGAGTCGATGAAAGGAAAGTGTGAATATTACCGTCCGAATACGCCGGTGCGTTATGCCCGCGGCTTCACCCGGGTGGCAGAGTTGCTCACGGTTCGGGTGGCGGGCACATTCCGCTTGCGGCTTATTTCCTACTTCGGGCGTAAGAACTATTACCTTGCCCGTAAAGGAGAGTACCTTATCAATCCTGCTGCCCAGCAATACATTATCAGCCAGGCAGAAGCTCTCGGTCTGCGGCTTGATGACTACTTTGACGAGTATGTAGAACGGTATGACTGGTAGGGATAACCGGTTGAAATGCAACGCAATGTAGTTTCCCCACGGCGGGAACTCCGGTTTCCTTAGGGGGAAACGTCAGTTTCCTATGGTAGAAACTTCAGTTTCCCTGCAGGGAAATTCGGGTTTCCTTAAAGGGGAACGGGCGTTTCCTTAAGGGAAACATCCGTCTCCTCCGGTGGAAACGGAAATGGGCTTACTCAAGGCATGCGTCGAGGTCGCGTATAATCTGCTCTTTGTCCATGTGCTGGCCGATGAAGACTATCTTTTGCATGCGGTCTCCGTATTTTTCGTCCCAGTCGCGCATCAGTCCGGGTTCTTGGCGCATCAGTTCAATCAGGTCTTCTTCGGGGGCTGTGGCATACCACAGTCCGGCTTCGGTCAGTTGTTTCTGAGTGCCTGCCTGTTCAAAAAGGTAGGACATGTCGCGGTTGTGGCTGAAATAGCATACGCCTTTGGCACGGATGATGTTGCGGCTCCATCTGGTGGCGATGAAATGGTCGAATTTGTGAATGTCGAATGCCGGACGGCGGTAGTAAACGAAAGTACCGATGCCGTATTCTTCCACT
This sequence comes from Bacteroides sp. NSJ-48, assembly GCF_014287405.1. Lineage (NCBI taxonomy): Bacteria > Pseudomonadati > Bacteroidota > Bacteroidia > Bacteroidales > Bacteroidaceae > Bacteroides > Bacteroides sp. NSJ-48. Next base: position 23,791 of record NZ_JACOOD010000015.1, read on the forward strand.
TCACCCCCTTCGTGATGGTGATGATGATGGTGTCCGTGCTCTTCATGATGATGCTCATGCCCTTCTTCGTGGTGATGATGTCCGTGCGCTTCTTTTTCTTCCTCTTCGGTGGCTGGTTTCTCTATCCCGCGAATCCATCCTGCCGAGGTAGCCACGCGTTCGAAGTCGAACAGGTCTGTATGGATAATCTTCTTTAAATCGACATCCGCGTAATTGCATTCGATGATTTCGGCTGCGGGTTGCAGGGTACGTATAATCTGCTTGATGCGTTCCAGCTCTTCGGGTTTTACTTCCGCTGCCTTGTTCAGAAGAACGATATTACAGAATTCAATCTGCTGGATGATAAGATTTTCAATGTCTTCCTCGTCAATCCCTTTCCGGGTGAGGTCGTTGCCGCAGGCGAACTCGTCTTGCAGGCGCAGGGCGTCCACTACGGTGGTGATGCAGTCCAGGCGGCAGATGCCGTATTGGGTGTACATGCCGCCCAGGCGGGGAATGGAGCAGATGGTCTGTGCGATAGGTTCGGGTTCGCAGATGCCGCTGGCTTCGATAACGATATAGTCGAAACGCTCCATCCGCATGATTTCGCCTATTTGCTCTATCAGGTCCGTTTTCAGCGTGCAGCAGATGCAGCCGTTTTGAAGCGCAACGAGGCTTTCGTCTTTCTTGCCCACGATGCCGCCCTTTTGAATGAGGTCCGCGTCAATGTTTACCTCGCCTATGTCATTGACGATAACTGCGAATCTGATGCCTTGTTTATTGGCGAGAATATGGTTTACTAACGTCGTTTTACCGCTGCCCAGATAACCGGTGAGGAGCAGTACGGGAATTTCTTTTGTTGTCATATCTGTTATTGGTTTTTATTTGTTGTTATTGACGAACCGTACGGTTGCATTCATCAACGCGGCATTGACGGGCAGTGAAGGATTATTGTACACTGCCATTTGTTGCTGCGGTGCGGTGCTCTCACAATCTTTCAGCACATGGTTCATTTTGTCTATCAAGACGAGTTCTGCCTTGGGAGATGCTTTTTTCAGCAGCATTGCATCCTCTTCCTTTACCTGAATATCGTTTTTGCCTTGAAGAATCAGCACGGGCATTTTCAGGGAAGCGATGACGGTCTGCGGATTATATTTATACCAGGAGATGAGGTAGGGCTGTACAGAAGGCCGGAACAGGGCTTGCAGATAGGCAGGGACTTGCGCCACCTCTTTTCCGTTTCTTAACGAGCGGTTGATGTCCGCCACTTCTTTCCGTATGGACTCCGGCATCATTTGGGCAGCCACTTGCTTTTCTATGATTTCGTATGCCGGACTGCCTGCGCCGGCAATGGAAATGAAACTCTTTACTTTGGGGCGGCTCTGGCAGGCAAGCATGCCGATGAGCGAGCCTTCGCTATGTCCGGCCACTGTGATGCCGGTGAAGCGTTTGTCTTTGGCAAGAAAGTCTATCCAGCCCGTCACATCGTTTACATAATCCTCGAAGCGGAGTTTGGACTCTTCTTTGCCTGCTGCGGCGCTGCCGGCTATGCCGCGTTTGTCGAAACGGAGCGAGGCGATGCCTTTCTGTGCCAGTCCCTCGGCAAGGAATTTCAGCGAATTGTTTTTCATCATGGGATTGTTGCCGTCCATGTCGGTAGGGCCGGAACCGGCGATAAGCAGCACTACGGGGCAGGTTGTGGCATTGGCAGGCAGGAGAAGTCTGCCTTTGATGTCGCCGGTAGCGGTACTTAATGTTACAGGACTTTCTTCGGATGTGAGAGGCTGCGCCTGGCAGTAAGGTTGGAGAAACAGGACGCAACTGAATAGAAGGAGAAGTAATCGTTTCATATCATTTACTTTTTGGTTTTTGGAAAACGGAAGTAAATGTAAACAATATTATCAGATAAAAAAAGAGGAAAGCATGTCAAAATTCGGATAAATCTTACATGCTTTCCTCTTATTATACCGTAACAATCATCCTGCTTACAGGATACCTTGCGACATCATTGCCTTGGCTACTTTCATAAATCCGGCAACGTTGGCGCCCTTTACGTAATTTACGTAACCGTCGGCTTCCGTTCCGTACTGCACGCAAGCCTCGTGGATGTTCTTCATGATGCTTTTCAGCTTTTCGTCCACTTCTTCGGCGCTCCAGCCCAGTTTAATGGAGTTCTGGGTCATTTCGAGGCCCGATACCGATACACCGCCGGCATTGGCTGCCTTGCCCGGAGCATACAGAATCTTGGCTTCCTGGAACACTTTGATAGCTTCGGGAGTAGAAGGCATGTTTGCACCTTCGGATACCGCCATTACACCGTTGGCGATAAGTTTCTTGGCATCGTCACCGTTGATTTCATTCTGAGTGGCAGAAGGCAGAGCGATATCTGCTTTTTCGCCCCAGGGACGTGCACCTTCCACATACTTAACGCCCGGATATTGCTCTGCATATTCGCGGATGCGTCCACGGTAGAGGTTCTTGAGTTCCATGATGTAATCCAGCTTTTCACGGTCGATACCTGCGGGGTCGTATATGTAACCGTCGGAATCGGACATTGTCAGGACTTTGCCACCCATCTCCAGTACTTTCTCGGCAGTGTACTGAGCCACGTTGCCCGAACCGGAAATCAGGCAGGTCTTGCCCTTGAGGTCTGTACCTCTGGTTTTCAGCATTTCCAGCAAGAAGTAGATGTTGCCGTAACCCGTGGCTTCCGGACGAATCAGCGAACCGCCGAATTCGCGGCCTTTTCCTGTGAAAGTTCCGGTAAACTCGTGAGCCAGTTTCTTGTACATGCCGAACATGAAACCTACTTCGCGGCCGCCTACACCGATGTCACCGGCAGGAACGTCGGTCTCGGGACCGATGTGGCGCCACAGCTCCAGCATGAAAGCCTGAACGAAACGCATCACCTCTGCATTTGACTTGCCGCGCGGAGAGAAGTCCGAACCGCCTTTACCGCCACCCATAGGCAGGGTAGTCAGCGAGTTTTTGAAAGTCTGTTCGAAAGCAAGGAATTTCAGAATGGAGAGGTTCACGGAAGCGTGGAAACGGATACCGCCTTTGTACGGACCGATGGCGTTGTTGTGCTGTACACGGTAACCCATGTTGGTTTGTACGTTACCCTTGTCATCCACCCAAGTAACACGGAACTGGTAAACGCGATCGGGGATGCAAAGACGCTCAATCAGATTGGCTTTGTCGAACTCCGGATGTTTGTTGTACTCTTCTTCAATGGTAGAAAGCACTTCTTCTACTGCCTGATGATACTCCGGTTCATTGGGGAACCGTCTTTTCAAATCTTCTAATACCTTAGCTGCATTCATAATCTATTTCTTTTATTGGGTTTGCATATTTATATTGTAAGGCGGTGATACGGTAGCGCCTTACCTCTTGTTGCGGTTGCAAAAGTAAACATAAAAATGATACAAGCAAACAATTTATAAATAAAATACGGGATAAAACAACAAAAATATTGTTTTATCCCGTAAAAATGAATAAAAAGATATTATTTATTTCCTTTTGAGCGCTTTTATTACAGGAATGAATACCAATGCTGCTGAAATGGCAAGTGTCAGGATAATTGGTCCGTCAATCCGTTCGGCGGTTGTCAGTACTATGTAGCAAAGCGCTGCCCAAAGAAGCGTGATGCAAACGATTTGAAATCTGGAAAATTGCCTTTTCATTTGCCTGCTTTCTTTTTGTCCACAATGGCGTCGATAACGGCTACTGCGGTAATGTTTACTATATCGCGCACGGAGCTTTCAAAATCGGTAAAATGGATAGGCTTGTTCAGTCCCATCTGTATCGGGCCGATGAGTTCGGAGTCCATATCCATCGACTGCAACAGTTTGTATGCGGAGTTGGCGGAACTCAGGTTCGGGAAGATAAGCGTATTCACATCCTTTCCTTTCAGGCGGGTAAACGGATACTTGGCATCGCGCAGTTCGCGGTTCATGGCAAAGTTCACCTGCATTTCGCCGTCGATGGCAAGGTCGGGATAGTTGCGCTGCATGTAATCCACGGCTTCGTGCACGCTTACCGGACTTCCTTCCTTGTCCGTACCGAAGTTGGAGTAGCTCAGCATGGCCATAACGGGAGTATGGTTGAAGAAGCGTACGGTATACTCCGACAGTTTGGCGATGTCTATCAGCGTTTCCGCATTGGGATGGCGGTTGATAAGCGTATCGGCAAGGAAGTACGTGCCTTTCTTGGAGTTGAGGATGTGCATTGTGCCGAAGTGCTTGAATTCCGGACGGATGCCGATTACTTCTTTGGCCACCTTGATGGTGTTGCTGTACTTGGTGTACAATCCGGTGATGAAAGCGTCGGCCTCACCGGTTTCCACCATCATCATGCCGAAGTAGTTGCGCTCGAACATCTTGTCGTTGGCCTCTTCGTAGGTGACGCCTTCGCGGGCGCGCTTTTCGGAAAGGATACGTGCGTAACGTTCGCGGCGTTCCGATTCGTTGGGATGGCGCAGGTTTACGATTTCAATGCCTTCGAGGCTGAGGTCGAGTTCTTTTGCCAGCTTCTCGATAGCTTCGTCATTGCCCAATATGATGGGATGGCAGATACCTTCGGCCTTGGCTTCAACGGCAGCTTTCAGCATATTGGGGTGAATGCCTTCGGCAAATACCACACGTTGCGGGTTGCGGCGGGCGGTGTCGTAGAGCTGGCGGGTGAGCTTGCTTTCATAGCCCATCAGCTCGCGCAGTTGCAGGCGGTAGGCATCCCAGTCTGCAATGTGCTTGCGGGCCACACCGCTGTCCATGGCAGCTTTTGCCACGGCGCAGGACACTTCGGTGATGAGGCGCGGGTCTACTGGTTTCGGGATGAAGTATTCGGGACCGAAAGTGAAGTTGTTCACATGGTAGGCTTCGTTCACCACGTCGGGTACGGGTTGTTTGGCAAGATTGGCGATAGCGTGTACGGCAGCAATCTTCATCTCTTCGTTGATGGCTTTTGCTTGCGTATCGAGTGCACCGCGGAAGATATAGGGGAAGCCGATAACGTTGTTAATCTGGTTCGGATAGTCGGAACGGCCGGTAGACATCAGTACGTCCGGACGCGCTGCCATGGCATCCTCGTAGGATATTTCCGGAGTAGGATTGGCAAGGGCGAATACAATGGGGTGGTCGGCCATGCTGCGTACCATATCCTGCGTCAATACATTGCCTTTGGACAGGCCGAGGAATACGTCGGCGCCTTTGATGGCTTCGGCAAGGGTGTGCACGTCGCGGCGGTCGGTTGCAAAGTAACGCTTTTGTTCGGTCAGGTTCTCGCGGTCGCTGGTGATGACGCCTTTGCTGTCCAGCATCAGGATGTTCTCGCGGCGTGCGCCGAGCGATTCGTACAGTTTGGTGCATGAGGTGGCGGAAGCGCCTGCGCCGTTCACTACGATTCTTACGTTTTCAATCTTCTTGCCTGCCACTTCCAGTGCGTTCAGCAGTCCGGCGCTGGAGATGATGGCCGTACCATGCTGGTCGTCGTGCATCACCGGAATATCAAGTTCCTCTTTCAGCCGGCGTTCTATTTCAAAACATTCGGGAGCCTTGATGTCTTCCAGGTTGATACCGCCGAAAGTGGGAGCAATCGCCTTGACTGCTTCGATAAACTTGTCGGGGTCTTTCTCGTTCACTTCGATATCGAATACATCGATGCCGGCATAGATTTTGAACAACAGCCCTTTTCCTTCCATAACGGGCTTTCCGCTGAGCGCACCTATGTCGCCCAGACCGAGAACGGCGGTTCCGTTGGAGATTACAGCTACCAGATTGCCTTTGGCTGTATATTTATATGCGTCCTGCGGGTTCTTCTCGATTTCGAGGCACGGTTCTGCAACACCCGGAGAATAAGCGAGTGAAAGGTCGGTTTGTGTACTGTAGGGCTTGGTGGGCACTACTTCAATTTTTCCCGGTTTGCCTTGCGAGTGATAGAGCAAGGCAGCTTCTTTGGTTATCTTAGCCATGGTAGATTAGTTAAATTTGTTATGATTTGGTCGCAAATTTAGAGATAAAAGTTCTAATTTGTAGCCTGTATCGGATAATTTCTATTAGAATTATCAGTAAATAAACTAAAAATGCTTATTTTTGGCAATAGATTTAAGTATTACCCCCAATTATTAACTTAACACAGTTGTTTTATGAAGATTTTTAAACTTCCTCTTGCAGGATTATTGTTTTGCACCGCGCCGTTGCTGGCAGGATGCGGAACGAGTGACAAACCCGAAGCTCCGGTTTCTCTGACCTGGGAAATGGGTACAAGTAATGTGGAACCCGGATATTACGAGAATTCCTTTGTTCTTAAAAACATCTCCGGCGCTCCTCTTCCCCGAAATTGGACAATCTATTATTCGCAACTTCCCCGCAATGTGAAGCAGGTAGGGAATCCTGTAGTCAGGGTGGAGTCGGTGAACGGAAACTTCTTTAAGATGTATCCGACGGAAAGTTTTACTCCGTTGGCTCCCGGTGATTCCATGCGTATTACTTTTCTGTGTTCTTATAAGATAGACCGGAATTCGCACGCGCCCGAAGGCACGTATTGGGTGGCTACGGCAGACGGTAAGGAAAGCAGTCCGCTTCCCGTAAGGCTGAATACGCTTGCGTTGCCCTCGCCGGAGTCACTGCCCGGCTATCCGGATGCAACTAAAATATACGAATCGAATCTTCGTTTGGAGAACGTATCGGCTTTGCAACCATGGGATATATTGCCGTCGGTAAAGAAAGCGACGCCTGCCGAAGGCGCTGTTGTGCTGGATGGCAAGGTGGCTTTGGCTTATCCGGACGCGTATGCCGTTGAGGCAAGGTTGCTGAAAGAGAAGTTATCCGCTCTGTACGGCTTGGAAGTAGTGGATAAAGCTCCCGTTACGATTGCTTTGGAAACCTTGGCCGACAAGGCGAAAGCTGTGAACGATGAATACTATGATTTGGTTATAGACAGTGACCGGATAAAGATTAGCGCCGCCACTCCGCACGGAGTTTTCAACGGTACGCAAACCTTGCTGGCGATGCTGAAAGGTAAAAAAGCGCCGTACCGGCTGGATGCTATGTCTGTGGAAGATTATCCCGACCTTCTGTATCGCGGGCAGATGATAGACATTGCCCGCAACTTCACTACCGTAGACAATCTGAAAAAGCTGGTGGACATTTTCGCTTCTTACAAAATGAATGTGCTTCATTTCCATTTTTCGGATGATGAGGCATGGCGTCTGGAAATTCCGGGACTGGAAGAACTGACCGCTGTAGGCAGCCGCCGCGGACATACCACCGACGAGAGCCGTTGCCTCTATCCGTGCTATGACGGCGGTTACGACCCGGATGCCGCAACCGTAGGCAACGGATATTACTCCCGTGAGGACTTTATCGGTCTGTTGCGCTATGCTGCCGAAAGACATATTCGCGTTATACCGGAAATAGAGTCTCCCGGACATGCCCGTGCGGCTATCGTCTCCATGAAAGCGCGTTATAATAAGTATAAGGACACGGATGTGGAAAAGGCAGCCGAATATCTGCTGAGTGAGCCGGAAGATACTTCCCGCTATGCATCCGTGCAGTATTATACGGACAATGTGATAAATGTAGCCATGCCCTCTACTTATCGCTTTATGGAGAAAGTGATTCAGGAACTTGCGGTTATGTACAGGGAAGCCGGTGTACCGCTGGCTACGGTGCATCTTGGCGGTGATGAAGTGGCGCGTGGCGTATGGCTGGGTTCTCCAAAATGTCGGGCGTTGATGAAAGAGAAAGGAATGACGAAACCGCATGACTTGGCAGAGCATTTCATTACGCGCATGGCGGACATCATGCAAAGGAACGGACTGAAATTCAGCGGTTGGCAGGAAGTCGCTTTGGGACATACCGAAGAGGCGCACCGGCAATTGCGGACTCAGGCGGCAGGCGTGTACTGCTGGAATACGGTTCCGGGATACGATGAGGTGGTGTATCAGATTGCCAATAACAGCTACCCGGTGATTCTCTGTAATGTGGGCAATTTCTATATGGATATGGCGTACAACGGGCATCCCGACGAGAGCGGGCTCGATTGGGGCGGTTATGTGGATGAGTCAGTCTCTTTCTCCATGCTTCCTTTCAGCATCTATCGTTCGTTGCGTGCGGACGGTGCAGGCAATCCCGTCGATTTGGATGCAGCGGAAAAGGGAAAAACTGTTCTGACGGTAGAGGGACGAAAGAATATCCTGGGTGTGCAAGGCCAGTTGTTTGCCGAAACAATCCGTAGCTTTAACGGTGTGGAATACCTTCTTTTCCCGAAAATCATGGGACTGGCAGAGCGTGGCTGGAATGCTTATCCGGCATGGGAAGAACTGCGGGGTGCACAGGAACAGCAAGCCTTCAACAAAGCATTGGCGTTGTATTATGAAAAAATCAGCGATATGGAAATGCCTTATTGGGCAAGGAACGGTATCAATTTCCGCCTGCCTCATCCGGGATTGTTGGTGAAGGACGGTAAACTTTATGCCAACGTTGCCATTCGAGGTGCTGAAATACGTTACACAACGGATGGTTCGGAACCGGATACCCAATCTGCTTTGTGGGAAGCACCCGTGCCGTGCCATGCTCCGGTAGTGAAGGCAAAGACCTTCTGTCAGGGTAAGGAAAGCCTGCCGATAACATTGAAAACGGAATAATTAAGGAAACGCATCATCCGTTGAGGCTGAATGTATGATTGAACAGCCCTCGGCAGATGATGCGTTTCATTTGAACAGATGATGCTTACGCGTTCAGCGCCTGTTCTATATCTGCGATGATGTCGTCCGCATTTTCAATACCCACCGAGAAACGGATGAGGTCGGGGCGGATACCGGCTTCCAACAGTTGCTCGTCAGAGAGCTGACGGTGCGTATGGCTGGCGGGATGGAGCACGCAGGTACGTGCATCGGCAACGTGAGTTACGATAGCTGCCAGCTTCAACGAGTCCATAAACTTGATGGACACCTCGCGGCCGCCTTTCAGTCCGAAAGAGATAACACCGCAGGAACCGTTGGGCATGTACTTTTGTGCCAATGCGTAATACTGGTTGTCGGGCAGGCCGCAATAGTTCACCCATGCCACTTTTTCATTCCTGGAAAGGTATTCGGCTACTTTTTGGGCATTGCCGCAGTGTTGCGGCATGCGCAGGTGCAGAGTTTCCAGACCGAGATTCAGCAAGAACGCATTCTGCGGAGACTGGATGCTGCCGAGGTCGCGCATCAGTTGCGCCGTTGCTTTAGTGATGTAAGCCAGTTTGCCGAAAGCTTTTGTATAAGTCAGTCCGTGATACGATTCGTCCGGTGTGCAGAGACCGGGGAATTTGTCGGCATGTGCTTCCCAGTCGAAATTGCCGCTGTCTACAACTGCTCCGCCTACGCTGGTGGCGTGTCCGTCCATATATTTGGTAGTGGAGTGGACTACTATATCGGCTCCCCATTCAAACGGGCGGCAGTTGATAGGAGTGGGGAAAGTATTGTCTACAATCAAAGGTACGCCGTGCTTGTGGGCGATACGGGCAAACTTTTCGATGTCGAGAACTTCCAGCGTAGGGTTGGAGATTGTTTCGCCGAACAGGGCTTTGGTGTTCGGACGGAAAGCGGCAGAGATTTCCTCTTCGGGCGCATCGGGGTTGACAAACGTTACATCGACACCCAGCTTTTTCATTGTCACGCCAAACAGGTTGAACGTTCCGCCATAGATAGTGGATGAGCATACGAAGTGGTCGCCTGCCTGGCAGATGTTGAAGATGGCATAGAAATTCGCTGCTTGTCCGCTCGATGTCAGCATAGCGGCTACACCGCCTTCGAGGGCGGCTATCTTGGCGGCAACGGCATCGTTCGTAGGATTTTGCAGACGGGTATAGAAGTAACCGCTGTCTTCGAGGTCGAACAGACGCGCCATTTGCTCGCTGGTATCGTATTTGAAAGTTGTACTTTGATAAATGGGGAGTACGCGGGGTTCTCCCTTTTTAGGAGTCCACCCTGCCTGTACGCACAGTGTCTCCGGCTTGAATTGCTTTGCCATAATGCTATCTGTATTTAGAGTTTCTTTTCTTTAAAACACGTAAGTTGTCGCAAAAGTAGGGAAAAAAATATAATTTTGTGCGCGCGAATGGTAAAATGCTATAATTTAGCAGTTGAAAATCTGCTGCCGATACGAAATAAATGACGAATAACGGGAATATGAAACGTATATTTTGCTTGCTTGCTGTTCTCTTCTGTACTTTTCTTCTTTTGGATGTCTCTGCTCAGGGAGAATATGCCACACCCAAATCGGGCGAGGGTATTTCGTCTTTTCTGGAACGGAACAAACGTCCGGGAAAAGCCTACTATAATGAGTTTATGAAGCTGAACGAAAAACGTCTGCGTGGAAAAGAAGAACTGCGATTGGGAGTGAAATATGTGTTGCCGCCCTTGAAGAAAGGGACTTCTGCCTCCGTTTCGCCCAAAGCTGTTGCCGGTAAAAAGAGAGTGGTTCGCGAACGACTGTTCGGGAAGAAGCTGGCCGATGTGACAGTGACGTCCAACCGCTTGCAGGGTGCTTGCTTCTATGTGGTCAGCGGGCATGGCGGTCCCGATCCCGGAGCTATCGGAAAAATAGGAAAGGTGGAATTGCACGAGGATGAATATGCCTATGATGTTGCCTTGCGCCTTGCCCGTAACCTGATGCAGGAAGGGGCGGAAGTGCATATCATCATTCAGGATGCCAAAGACGGAATCCGAGACAGCCGCTACCTTTCCAACAGTAAGCGGGAAACGTGCATGGGCGATGCCATTCCGCTGAATCAGGTAGCCCGCCTGCAACAGCGTTGCACCAAAATCAATGAACTCTACCGGAAAGACCGTAGGAAGTATAAGTATTGCCGGGCTATATTCTTGCATGTGGACAGCCGCAGCAGGAGTGCGCAGACGGACGTATTCTTTTACCATGCTCCGAAAAGCGTGTCGGGAAAGAAACTGGCGGTTACCATGAAAGAAACTTTCGAATCGAAATATGACAAACATCAGCCCAATCGCGGATTTGAAGGGACTGTCAGTTCGCGTAACCTCTACGTGTTGCTGCAAGCCGCTCCGGTTTCAGTCTTCGTTGAACTGGGCAATATCCAGAATACGTTCGACCAGCGCCGTTTCGTTATCAGTTCCAACCGCCAGGCTCTGGCAAAGTGGATGACGGAAGGATTCATTGCGGACTATAAGCAGGTGAAGTAGGGGTGTTTGTCTGTTTCATAAGGTATGGTTTCTCATTCCGGACATAATGAAGAATGACGAACCCATACCTTACATATTTTAATTTATTCTATCGGAATATAGATTTCTGTCAGTAACTCATCCGGTGCAGTATCAGCCGGATTATTCAGGTATCGTTCGGCGCTGGCTTCCTCTCTGAATGTACATTCCATTTCAGGGATGTATTTTCCATAGATTGTGTCGTATACACTTTGCAGGTGTTCGTATGAACCCTTATACAGGAATATGGCATAGCGTCCTGCCGGAAGTTGCTTGAAGCCGATATTACCTTTCGGGGTTACGGCGGTAGGCATAACCATACATACATCGGTACGCAGTTTCTCTACCGGAGTCACTTTAGGGTCGTCATGATAAATACAATAAGGCATCACTTCTCCTATTGGCAACTTTTCCTCTTGGACGAATTGTTGAAGACGCATCCATGTGCCGCAATAATCATTTAGTTTATAGTCTCCGAACAATCGGATATAAATCAGGTTTCGGGCCGGGAGTTCTTTGATTTCCCGTTTCAGTTTGAGTTCAGGACGGATAATAGCTGGTTTCATAATTACAAAGTTTTTATTGTTACGATATTCTAAAGGTGAAATGCCGTAGAATTGCTTGAACACTTTAGACAATGATGAGGAAGACGAATAACCGATGCGATAAGCAATGTCGGCTATCGGCAAATCGGTGTAGCGCAATAACCGTGCTGCCGTTTCGGTACGTGTCCGGACGATAAACGTACCTACGGGTTCGCCCAAAAAAGCTTTCATGATGCGGTGGAAGTAGAATGGAGAGAAATGGGAAATCTTGGCCAGCGATTTCAGGTCGATTTCTTCTCCGAGGTGGAGATTGATGTAATCCACCACTGCATTCACACACTTCTGATACTCTTCCCGGGTTGTCTTCTTGGTTTCCATATATTCTATCGGCTTGTTCACGATGCAAAAATAAGGGGAAAAGGGATAGGGGACTTGTCCGATGTTGCTATAAATGTGGTTTGCCGCATATTTGTTGGACATTTGTTGGACGGAAGTTCGTTAATAATCATTGTTTGTTTTATCTGAAAAAACAAAACATATGTACTTTTGCAGCGGATTATATTGTATAAATAGCTTTTGAAAGAGTATATGAAAGAAGCATTTCTTATTTTAGGGCGTGGTGTAGGCCAGGTGATGTTTCAGAACAATGCGTTGTCGGGGTCATTGATGCTGGCAGGTATCCTTCTGAATTCCTGGCAAATGGCCTTGATGGCGATTGCGGGTAATGTTGTAAGTACACTAACGGCTTGTCTTTCCGGTTACAGTCGCGAAGATATAAGGAACGGACTTTACGGGTTTAACGGTACTTTGGTGGGAATAGCAATCGGAGTATTTATGCCGGTTTCCGTAGCTTCTTTATCATTGTTGGTTGCAGGTGCGTGCTTATCCGCTTGGATAGCCCGTCTTTTCAGTTTGCAGCGGCGGGTGCCGGGATTTACCGCTCCTTTCATTCTTTCGGTGTGGATATTGTTGGCTGCTTGCAGAGGGATGATGCCGTCTTTGCTGTTGCCTTCCGGGAATGCAGTGACAGCCCAGTCACTCTCTTTTTTGCAGGCTTTTTGTCTGAATATCGGTCAGGTGATGTTTCAGGGGAATACAGTATTGGCAGGAGTGCTCTTCCTGCTGGGTATTATGGTTAATTCCCGTATCAATGGCTTTTATGCTGTATTGGGAGCGGGGCTTCCCATTCCGTTCGCTCTGCTGTTGGGAGTGGATGATGCTGTTTTGAATGCCGGATTGATGGGATATAACGGAGTGTTGTGTGCCATTGCTTTGGGAGATAAAACATGGAAAGGCGGCGCGTGGGCCACAGTGGCTGTATTGCTGTCTGTCTTACTCCAGATAGGCGGTATGAAGTGGGGAATAACAACCCTCACTGCACCGTTCGTTGTTGCTGTATGGATAGTGGCAGGGTACAGGGCCGGATGGAAAAATAGAAATAGAAACTGAAAATTGCTGAATATTACAAAGTATGACCGAGAAAACCCGATTGCAGCTCTTGGCGTGGGCAAGAGAATATCATTGTGCAGCCTTTATACAAGGTGATCCTGTTCAGTTTCCGCATCGATATACGCAGAAACAGGATATTGAGGTTAGCGGCTTGCTCACGGCTATAATGAGTTTTGGCAACCGCAAACAGATATTGAAGAAAGCGGACGAACTGCATGGTTTAATGGGAGCTTCACCCTACCGGTATGTCTTGTCCTGCAGATGGAAAGAAGATTTCCTGCCGACAGATAGGAGTAGCTTTTACCGTATGCTTTCCCATGCGGATTTTTATACTTATTTTGCCCGGCTGCACGCCGCCTATACCCGTTTTGATAGTTTGGAAGATGCCTTGTCGGTTTATCCGGGTACACCGATGGAGAAGCTGTGCGCATTTCTGGAAGTTTCAGCCAAGAGCCCTCAAAAGAAACTGAATATGTTTCTGCGGTGGATGATACGGAAAGAGTCGGAAGTGGATTTCGGTATTTGGAAGAGCTTTGACCGTCGCGATTTGCTGATTCCTTTGGATACGCACGTTTGCAGGGTGGCTTATCTTTTGGGGCTTACCGATACGGAAACATTCTCTCTGAAGAATGCGCGGAACATAACCGAGGCTTTGGCGGAAGTCTTTCCGGATGACCCCTGTTTGGGAGATTTTGCATTGTTCGGCAGCGGGGTAAACGGAGTGCTGTAAGACTGGCTTTTTCTTACCAGTCTATCTCCTCAATGCCTTTGCTCCGTAAATAATCATTGGCTTTGCTGAAGTGCCTGCAACCGAAGAAACCGTATTCGGCGGAACGGGGTGAAGGATGGACGGTTGTCAGAATAAGATGCTTGCTGCTGTCTATCAAGGCTGCCTTTTCTTTGGCATAAGATCCCCAAAGCATAAATACGAGATGTTCCCGTTCATCACTTAATTTCTTGATTACCGCATCTGTGAAAGTTTCCCAGCCCATGTTGCGGTGCGAACCGGTTTCGTGGGCGCGTACCGTAAGGACAGAGTTCATGGAAAATACTCCCTGAGCCACCCAGCGGTCCAGATTGCCGGAAGTAGGAATCGGTTTGCCCAAGTCTCGATGTATCTCCTTGAATATATTGGCGAGTGATCCCGGTATGGCTACTCCTTTCGGTACGGAAAAGCATATCCCGTAATATTGTCCGGGGTTGGGGTAGGGATCTTGTCCTAAGATAACCACTTTTACTTTTTCAAAAGGGCATGAGTTGAAAACATGAAAGATAAGGTGTCCCGGCGGCAACACGTTGGCACGTCCGTATTCGCTTTTCACAAATGATACCAATCTTTCAAAGTAGGGCTTGTCGAATTCTTCTTGTAAACGTTGCCGCCAACTCTCTTCTATCTTGACTTTCATAGGATACTGCATCTAAATACGATGCAACAAATGTACAAATAATCTCTGTGGGTACGTATGTGTTTTGCGGATAAAAAAATTCCGATTCGTCACGAACCGGAATTCTTTCTTTAATGAGATTTACATTTAGAAAAGACTATTCTTTGACAATTTCGCCTTTTTCGTTTAAAAGCGTTTCCGCTTCCTGACCGTCTTGGGTGACGATGATGATTTTGTAGAGTGTGGTCTCTTCCGTTTCTTTTACGTAGGCTTCTTTTACAGATGCACCTTCATAATCTTTGGCTAATGTCTGCATAACAGCCTGTGGCAATTCTGTCGGGTCGATTTTTACAAATTCGTCTTGCGGAACTTGTGCTTCTGCCACGATTGCTGATGAGTTGTTTACTTCCTGTGCGAATACTACAGAACTTCCAGTTCCTAAAACCATTACTAATGCTGCTAATACCTTTTTCATAACTTTCTGATTTTTAGTGAATATTTGGGGTTATCATCTCTAACACTTATCATAGGACAAATAGAATGCCAAACTGTATTGCTGTTGGTATGTGATTGATTTACAGGTTAATTGTGCGAAGTTGTCCCGAAAAGTCCAATGTAGAAATATGTAGAGTGCTGTAGAAACGGGTAACACATTTGAGGAATAATTACACAGAATCTTAACGGACTTCTTATTTATTCTATATAAATTTGCGCCATACTTAAAATAGATATGAATATGCTTAGACTGAATGTTTTTATTCAAGTGAGTGCGGATAACCGTGCTGCTGTGATGGAAGCTGCAAAAGAACTGGTAGCTTGTTCCCTGGAGGATAACGGTTGCATTGCTTATGACATTTTTGAAAGTGCAACCCGTGAAGACGTCCTTATGATTTGCGAAACATGGAAAGATGAGGAGTCTTTGGCTGCACACGAAAAGGCGGCGCATTTTGTGACTTTGGTTCCTAAAATACAAAGCCTTGCTTCTATGAAACTGGAGAAATTCAGCTTCTGATAATAAACAATATTATTTGAAAAAGTCAACCATTGCGTTGACTTTTTTGTTTTTTACTTCATATATGGTAAATGGTATGAAGCAAATAATCTTTATTTTTGTAATGCTAATAAGTTGTCTGTCCTGTGTCGGTAAATCGACCGGTCAGGCGGAAAGGAGAAACGATATGAAGTCAATGAAAGAAATTTATCTGGCAGGCGGATGTTTCTGGGGAACCGAACATTTCCTGAAGCAAATAGAAGGTGTAGAAGTTACCCAAGTGGGATATGCAAACGGAAATATAGCCAATCCTACCTATCAGCAAGTCTGTACAGGTACTACGGACTTTGCCGAAACCGTAAAAGTACAGTATGATTCTGATAAGGTAACCTTGCCTTTTCTTATCGACCTTTATTTCAAGACAATTGACCCTACCAGTCTGAACCGTCAGGGAAATGACCGTGGTACTCAGTATCGCACAGGCATTTATTATACCGATACAGCCGATCTGCCTGTTATCCGTGAAACCGTTAGCCGTCTGGCTGCCAACTACACCCGTCCGCTGGAAGTGGAAATTGAGCCGTTGAAGAATTTTTATCCGGCAGAAGAGTATCATCAAGATTATCTGGATAAAAATCCGGGCGGCTACTGCCATATCAATCCTGCGCTATTCGACCTGGCGCGTAAAGCAAAGATGAAGAAACCGGTGGCGGCTTACAGTAAGCCTGATGATGCAACTTTGCGTTCGCAACTCACCGCAGAACAGTATGCCGTTACTCAGAAAAACGCCACCGAACCGCCTTTCCGTAATGCCTACTGGGATGAACACCGTCCGGGCATCTATGTGGATATTACTACGGGTGAACCTTTGTTCGTCTCTACCGATAAGTTCGATTCCGGTTGCGGATGGCCCAGTTTCTCCAAGCCGATTGACCGCAAGCTGATTCAGGAGAAAGCAGATACCACCCACGGAATGGTACGTACGGAAGTCCGTAGCAAAACAGGTGATGCCCATTTGGGACATGTCTTTACAGATGGTCCTGCCGATAAAGGCGGATTGCGTTATTGCATCAACAGCGCCTCTTTGCGCTTTATCCCTAAAGAGAAGATGCAGGCAGAAGGATATGGTGAATATTTAGAACTGGTAAAATAACACACAATGGACATATTATTAATAAGTAATGAAGATACGTGCCGCAGCCGTATCGCACAAGAACTCCTGCACACATTTGGCAGAGGGATGAATATTTCTACGGCAGGAGTTATGGAAGGAAATTGCGTTCCCGATGCCGTATGCAATGTGATGGAGCAAAACGGTTACAGCATATCGCGTAAAAAGCCTTCCGGTGTCGGAGCATATGCACATCGGTCATGGGACTATGTTGTTACCCTGTGTAAAGAAGCTGAGGAAGAACTGAGCTTCCTTACCCTCAATGCCAAACGGCAGGCGCATTTTAACTTTGAAGATCCTTTTAAAAATCGTTTTCAAAGCGAGAGTGAACAAGAGCAACAAATAGCAACCCTCTATGAAACAATGTATCGGCAACTGTACGAGTTCTATCGCGATGAGTTGAGCGAGCAACTATTGCCCCGTTGTACGTGCGGTGCAAATACTTATTGCCGTTGCGAATAGCTTTTTTTTGACTGCTTACGCTATTCAATCTTTGTCCGAATATCATGTTCTTCCGGGATTCTTCTTTTTTTAGTAAAGGGGAGCGGTATTTATAAGTATGATTTAATTATAAATATCCGGATATAAAATAGTCAATGCCTTATAAAGGTTTGTCTCTTTTACAATAGTCTCCTCTTTATTATCAAGTTTGATTCCCGGTTCTTTCTGGCATAGATACGTTCTCATGCTTTGGCCTTCTTTTGTATGGAAATTATCTAAAGCCATATCAATGTATCCCCAATAATTATTTAGGAGATGATTGGATGCACTGCGTATACTGTTTATACGTGATTTCCAATTAGGATGATTGGTGAAAGTAATACGGTTGTTCCTGATGTCTTCAATCAGGCACACTGCTTGGATAATGCTACTACTAGTTAATATTTCTTTTAAATCGATGTTTAGTGTATTGTCGAATAGTTTGTCTAAACAATAAAGCCTCATTTTCGTAGTATTTGTCAGGCTATTGTCTTTTTGCCAGTCTTCCGTTTTTTTGTGCCTGTATCCTAACTCCCATAATAGAAGTAGAAACTCCGGATGATATATTCTTCCTACTTCCAGCCCTGTTTGTAACTTGTGAAGTGTATTGGGGGCGTGTATGGCATCTCTAATTTCATTAGCTTCCTCTTTTATCAGTAGGTTGAGAATGGAAGAAGAGTGTTTGTGATCAGCGAGGTAAAACAATGCCTCAAGGAATTCTTCGTTGGGAAATGTATGCCATAGTGTATTGATTTTCTCTTCAGCAGTAGCACCGGCTATGTGATGATATCCCCAAACCGGACGTTCTTTCTCTATACTTATGCTTAATGTTTCCAACATATCTGACAGTTCGGTTTTATGAAAGAGGGAGATGGCCGTTTGGTAAGGGTCGGGCTGTTCGTCTTCTAAGAAACGGACAGCCGGTACTTGCAATTGAGGATAGAGCAGCTTTAATATTTTGTATTCTTTAGGTTTCTTCCATGCTATGATTTCATTTTTATCTAATTTGTTGTGTTTTCTTAGGAATGACTCTGCTTTGTAAACCTCTTCCCATTTACCGCTTTGTTTGAGTGCTGCCTCACAAAATATCCAATGATTTTTGTAATGGGTTATTGCGTTATTAGCGATACATACCCATACATTGGTTTGAAAACTGAAATACTCGGGTTTGTTGGAAAGTAATGCTTCAATCGTATAAATTGTTCCTGAAAGGTCTGCTCCGGAAGTAATTAGAGTTGTTATTAGTTCAGCTTGCCCTTCCTGATACAATTTGAATGCTAACCTGGAGAAAGTAGCATAATATTTATAGGTGTCGGTGGGGAACTGCTCTTTCATGATTTTTCTATCTTCATAAGTAATTTGATAACCACATTCGAGCAATTTTATTAAGTCCTGGACACCGTAAGGGTAGTTGTTTATGAATTCTTGGATTATGCTGTGTCCGTTTTTCTTTTCACAAGGCAGCTCCGACTGGAATATGTTTTTATTGTTAGTTGAATTATCCATCGTTTATATAATTTGAATTTGCTGTTTAATGAGTGTAAAAGTATAAAAATAAAGTGTTTATATTCTTTATTGCGGCATTTATTTTTCATGATGTACGGAATTTTTGGAGAGCAGATATTAAATAATGTGTTATTTGCTCTCAAAAGAGCTGATAATCTGCCGACTGATATATATGGGGCTTTTAAGCAAAAACAGTTGTTCGGAGTTTACTCGAACAACTGTTTTTGTACTCTTGTATTTTAATCCCTCATGCTTTGAGGGCAGGCATTATCAATCGTCGATATCGATTACTCTCATTTGAGAGTCGAATGTAATTTCCCAACGATTGGACAATTTTATCTCATATTCATTATGATCGAATTCTATTTCGAGAATTCTTGCATCCGGATAGTTGGTCTTTACATAATTACGGATTGCTTCCGGTACAACTTGTGCGGGAACTTCACTTTGTCTGCACCGTACTTCCTTCCACTCTCCCGCTTTATCGAATTCTACTTTTTCTCCATTTGTAAAGACTACATCATAGCTTTTGTAGAATACTCCCGATTCCATTTTGGCTAATGCCACTTTATGGCTTTTGAAATAAGTCTTGATAAATGTCTGCGCTTTTGCCGGTAACTGGTTTACCTGTATCGGTTTATCGTTATCTGCCATTACCATTGTGTGCACTGCAAACATACAAACTAACATCATAATAAACTTTTTCATACTTCTTTATTTTTAATGATTAATACTTTATTGGCTTTCGTATTGCAAAGATGGGAAAGGAATCTGGAAAGAATTGGGAAAAACAGAAAAAAGTCTGATTTTTTATTTTGATGTTTGTTTTGTGCTTTTGTAATCAAGAATGCTTATTCTTTATTTGTAAATATTTGTTTGAAATAAATATTACTTTATTTTTGCAGGTGGTTTATTGTGAGCCACATCTGTACTGAGGTAATGAAACTCCCTGAGACACCTTCATAGATGATGAATAATGATATAGAAGCAGTTTGTTATGACAATGAAAATATTAAATAGGTTTATAGATGACTGTGTGAATGTTTTTCAATATCGGTTCATGGACACCTTTCAATACTTTAAAGAAAGGAACAAGAATAAATATTTGGGAGACAGGTTTGAAGAGTGGGTTGTGAAAAATTCCAATATCAGTAAAGATGGATGTTCCGACTTGGATACAGGAAAAATATTCTGGCGGCTTCTGGATTGGCGAGGTGATAAATATGTTGAGGGATACCGGCCTCTGTCTTCTTCATCTCCGGATTTGTTATTGGAATGTGCTGTAGATAGGAGCAGGATTTATAAGGTCGGAGAGATAATAGCCGTAGAATGTAAATGGAGAAGTAAAGTTGGATTTTATCTTGATAGGAAGGATATTGAGAAGTACGAGGTATATATGAATATTAACCAACTGAACCGTCCGATAAAAAGTCTGTTTTACGTTTTTGGCTTTGGATGGGTTAATGATGCTCCGGAGCAAGTTTATGTGGTTCCTGCACGGGAATTATACGATTATAACAAGGACACCGGTCAGGTAACGTTTCCTGCCAAGGAAAGTGAAAGCGAGAAACTGGAACGGTTGAAGCGTTTTAAAAAGAAGGATAATAGATGTTTGATGTATATAGAGTAACCTTTATTTAATTTATTTCCTGCTATTCTCTTCCATGACACTCAATGCAAATTTAATGATGAAGAGAAGCACCACTCCTATTACGGCATACATCGACAATATGAATAAGGAAAACATTACCGGGAAATAGATTACACATACCGATAGAAGACGTTTACCGCTCTGCCGTAGCGCGGTAACGAACTGGATGAATTGAATGACAACCATAATAACGGCATATACCAGTGAAAGTGCCGTCATAAAGTGCCAGAAGCCGAAGTCGAAACATAGTGCTCCCCATATGTTATTCTTGGGAAACATATCCAGCGGACTGCTGAATGGGATTTTGATAATCATCATTACTAATGGAACAAGAATAGCATATAAGGAATAGCTTAAATCCATAGGCACTGCTTTACGTCCTATCCAGGACAGCACATTCTTGAACAATATAAACTCTTGATATACGACAAACATGCTTCCCAGAAGTATCAGCGCCATATTTCCCAGATTATTTTCTACTAATTGAAGCGATGATAGCATCCCTGCCCGTGAGTGAATCATCCAGGCGAAAATACACACGGTCATGGAGAGAAGGGTAGCAAGTGATATTCTGTTGAATGCTTTCCACGAAAGATACTCACCATTCGAAAAATGTGCTGTAAAATTCAGTACCGTTGCCAGAATTGTCAGGGCAGAAAGTGTTGCCGGAAAGATATACTGTGAGTCAATCATAGTTAAAAGGATTTGGTAAGGTCATTAACGAAAAATCCTTGAATTTCAATGAAATTCAAGGATTACATCATTTTTAAAAGTGGTGCCACCAGCAAGAGAACTATTACCTTCTCTCTGTTGATTATCACCGTTTTATAGTTTCTTACATTTGGAAATCCACATGATTTAGCACACGATTATGCTTTATCGTTTTGCTCGCTATAAGAACGATTCTTTATTTAAATATCTCATTGTCTATATATCGTCTAGGGTTCTCCCAAGAGAGTTACTATGCTGATATGTAAAACTTTATATTTAATCTTCAAGCATATTCCATGATTTAACCCACTGATTTGCGATGTACTTTTGTGGTAGTTCATGGAGAATACTGAGGCAAAGATATAAAAAAAAGAATTCTCTAGTATAGTTAAGTTTATATCTATATCAGTTCTTGATATATTCTTTTTGCATTATTCCAAAAAAGACTAGACATCTCTCTTTTATATTCAATGGTTGGGGTATAGTATACTTTTTTCCTTTTTGTACTTTCCACACTTGCTGTACTTATTATTGATACTTCAAATATTTTAGGACTACCTTTAAATTCTGCTTTAATTGAAATGTATTGCGGCTTTTTAATGTTCTCAAATTCATATGTCATTGCTGTAAATATACATCCATCTTTCTCAGCTTGTTTAACAAATGGATGCTCGCGTAGATTGCGTCCATCAAGTACGGCTTGACTAATACCTCCTAGATTCTCATCATCAACAATAGCAATATCTTCATCTTCTTCTTCATCTTCTTCATTACCATTGTCAGTAGTTGTCAAAGTACTTTTTCTTCTTTTGAATGTTAATTGTTTTATATCAGATATCCTCCATATTTTATTGTCTAGTCCTTCCTTTGTCAGTCTATCAAAAAATGAAATGACATTAGGAACAGTTAAATTATCTATTTCTAAACTACTTATTTCTGCATTTTTACCATCAACGATAAAATTCATTAGTTTCATGACTTCCTTGCCATCAGAAGAAGTATTCCCATCTACTTCGACTTGCCAATTTCCATCTTCAATACTATGAAAATAGAAGTCTGTTGTCAACTTTTCATTTTGTAAAAATTCAATTTTACCTGTTTTTCGTTTAGTATATTCTATTTCTCCATGAAAAATAATTTTTTCTCCTATTTTCTTCTTTGTTACAGTCTTTAATTGATAGCCTTTAGATTGTAATTGTCCAAAATCTCTTAAACGGTCATAAAGATTTTCTAAATCAAAGTTCTTTTCTTTAGAAATAATAGTAAAACCACTAAGTACTTGTTTATTTGAGCTTTGATATGCTAAATTTCTAATTTCATCTAAATCTGCATACTCATATAGGTGATATGATAGCTCTTTTATTAAATCTTCCTTGGAAGCATTTACCAAAAAGATACCTCGTTTTTGAGCAAATTGATTGATAAATCCTCTTGTGATTAATGGAGAATTTAAGACTTCTTGAATTTCATATATAGTAGGATATTTGTTTATCATGTCAGTCATTAATAATAAATGTTGGTAATTCAGTACAAGAATTCATGTCTTTTATGTCAAACTCTATATTTTCATTTTCATAAGATTTTTTTATTTGCGGCAGAATTTTGCGAAACTCATCGTCATCTCTTTTGTATTTGTATATTACGAGCTTGAACTCCTGATCAACAAATGAATATGACTTAAGAATTGATTTTAACATTTCGAAAGAACGCATATCCAATTCTCCCCAATAAAATACTATATTCGTATCATATCTCTTTCCTGATGACTTTAGTTGACCTAAAATAAATTTGGAAAAAAAATAATCTAAAGAAAGTATAGCACTTCTTTGAACAGCTCTTTCATGTATGAATGCAGATGGATAATAAAACTTAAAATTCTCATTAAACTCTTTGATAACAGTATATAAGGAGCATAGTTTTGAAATTAAATCATTATCTATCACATATATTTTGTTGTAAACGCCATTGCGAAATGTCCTAGAAGACACCTTTATTTCACTTAATATTTCAAGGAATTTTGGACGATATACTTTATAATTTTCTATATCATCAAACCAAATAAATATTAAGCCTATTTTGAGTGTTGATATATCTTTGAATATAGGAAAGCGCTCAATTAGATATTCAGAATTTCTTAGTTCCAATATTTTCACATTTAACCGATCTATCCACTCTTGGAGCTTTGACTTGTTAAAACTTGTAGTTTTGTAAGATTTTGCCTCTAAGATTAGACTCTCAGGAATGTCTTTTGCAGGGTCTTTAAATGAATATAAAGAATCAATGCCATATTTTTCGCCATCGCTTCCTTCTAAGTCCATACCACTATCTCCAATCATATCCCATGAGAATAGATTAAGAAGTTTTATCGCTCTTTTGTTCCAAAGCTCGCCTTTGTATTGTGAATCCTCAGCCATATATTTTATTTTTTATATTTTCCAATATGGAATAAAAATCATTTTCATTGCACTTAATACTAATTGATGCATTAGTGGAAATTACAAGTTGAAATTCATCTTGTTCAAAAATAGATATACTAACTTTTACAATATCAGATAAATATTCATTTAGTAATTTTTCCCCTATACTTTGCTTTGTTATTTTAGCTGTATATTTTCCAGTCGCTCCATCATTATATGTAAACCTCTGTATAACAACTTCTTCTATCTTGTAATTAAGTACATTGGAGATGATTTTATTCATAATATTTATGGGGGAAGTATCAACATTTGTATATGTAAAAGGCATTTCAAATGTATTTCGTAATGCTGATTTTATCTTGTTATGATTTGATGTTACACCATATGTATATAAAAACAATTTTTCAAAATCCATACCGAAAGAAATTTCTTCAAAAACAGGAATTTCCTTTTTGATGAAATCCTTATTCTTTAAATCATATTCTAAGAGTGTCGTTATACTTCGTTTTATTAAAGTAGCATATATAATACCACTGTTGATTTCAACATCAGTGTATCCAAACCCAATATCTTCATTGTAGGGCAATGTTTTAAAAACATTCACAATATCATTAACCGATAGTGTTTTTGGATAATCAAAATGACTAAATATAATATTGATTCTCTTTTTCATATTCTATATATCTAATAACACAAAAATACTAAAAAACTCAATACCAATGACATAAAATCTTATGTTTTTTAATAAACTATTTCTTTACATACTATATCTTATGTTTTATCTTCTTTTTCTTCTTGACATTAGTAGGTTGTGATTCGGAATTAGGTTGGTTTGAGGAAAAAAGTATTTCTGTTGAAATCGCAGAAATAAATGAATCAGAAGTCTCATTGTTTTGAGGCTTGAGATGTGGATTGATAAAAGTATTACTACCTTGTTTATTGCCAATAGTTATATTTGTGCTAAAAGTTTGATTACTTGTTGTTTGATTTTCAGGATTGACAGAAAGCATGTTTTCTTGATTGATTTCTGTTTTTCTTTCACTGGATTGAAATACTTCCTCTTGTAACTTAAGCTTTTCAGGAATAGAACCATTCTTCATCGTGTTATAGTAATCAAATGATTCAGTTTGCTGACGATTGTTATTAAACAGCTTGTCAAATCCTTGTTCGGTTCCTTGGAACAGATTTACACGGTCAAAACCACCTTTGATTATTCCGTTTTTAGTATCTTTATGATTGGTAAGCGGTGATAGCTTCTTTTTATTAGACTGGTCTTTACGACTGACAATCAAATGACAGTGTATATTTTGTTCATTGTCGGAATGGTTGCGGTCAAAATGGAGTTTGCCATAAAACTTTATATCCTCTGCGGCTAGTCCTTTATTAAAATTCTTGGCATATTCAGGAATAAATACCTCACGGATATAGCGTTTCATTGCTTCGGCTTGTTCCTGTTCTGTATTACCCATTGCTCGGAGTTCCTTTTCTGATGGGCTGACATGGATAGCATAAAACTTAGCATCTGTTTTCAAAAGTTGCCCGATATTACTATCTATATCTTTTATGACCTTTGATTTATAGATGTTATCATCTGTCAGATTGAAAAAGCTTTCGGTATAGATACCCTTTTCTATTCGTTCTAAATCCTCATGCTCCATGTAATTAGCTAGCTGTCGGCAACTTCCAGCATTATTGTATGTACCGTTAGATGGTGGAGCGAAGTCTATGTGCATAATCCTATGTGCTTATCTGATTATTGATTTCAGCTTTTAGGTTCTCTTTTCTCTTGCTATCCATCATACCACAAACAGAAAGTTCAGAATAGAGTTGTATCAGGTGAAGTAACTTTTTATAATCCCGTTGGTGTATGTGATATAGTGCGTTAATCTGTTTGGATTGGTTGTTTATTACATCTGCATGATTGCCGAACTGCTCACTTAGCTTTTTAAGTACGGCTGTTTGTCTCTCCAGATTGGCTTCCAGTTGAGAGAGAATAAGAGTTTCCAAAGTTTTGCCAATAGCATCGAAACGCAAAGCAATAGAATTTGTTGCCCGTATCATAGGATTCAATTGTTCCTCCTCATAATGGCGAATGAAGCGGATAATATCATCCTGTCTCTTATTTATTTTCGCCAGTTCCGATTTTACGGATTCAGGCGCTTCGGATGGGTTGATATGTGCCTTATCAATATATCCGAACGCCAACTTTACAACTTCACTCTTTTTCAGTGAATAGCGTTTGCATATTTTCTCTACCAAAGCTGCCGTTTCCTTGTCTATGGAAATGGTGGTGAATATCGTTTTTCGACTGCTATTTGGCATGGTAATTACTTTTTTATAGAAATATGAATAGATAAATACCTGATAATAAGCATTGAAAAGGAAATGCTTATTACAGGTGTCATTACAGCGTGTTCTTGTAACACGCTAAAGCCGAAGGCTTTGCCCCGCAGGGCAAGAGGGAGGAACAGGACTTGTCCAGTTCCCTCTTGCTCAATTTAGCGAAATGAGCGAAGCCGGAAGGCGTAGCTGTTTCTGCTAAATTGGGGTGGTAGTATAGAGGAATAGCCTAAATATAGACTTCTTTTCTCTGCTACATTTTGCTTTCAAGATTTATTCTCTAATTGATTAGCTTTTTCAAACTGCTTGTAAGTTTGAGAGTCGGCACGTTCACGAACAAAAGCCCGGATGTCGCTGGCTCTATAGTACGTTTTCCGTCCAATGTTAAAGTAGGGAAGTACACCTTTTGCCCGATAGCGTTGTAGGGTTCTGAAAGATGCTTTTAGCAGAAAGGCTAAGTCTTGATTATCTAACAACTTCTCATTTTCATCGAATACGGTGTCGGTATTGATAAGAGATTTCAGGTCTTGCCCGATCTCGGTGAGTTTTTTGGAAAGTTTCTCCATCCATTTCTCGAAGTTTTCGTTATCTATATACATTTTGCTTCATTTTAAGTTGAATATTAATGATTCTCAATCGATTGATGAAGCAAAGTTCTAAAAATGGCTGCAAATAAGTTCGGGGAATAGATCACCCATTCCCCGATAAATTATGATTAATATCCTGAATATCTGTATTTTGATTTTATGGAAAATATCCCTCTTCTTTATACTTTTCGATAATAGCGACTCTTAGTTTATCTAAAAAGGCTGTTTGTTTATCAGGCTTACGTTTGATAACCTCTTCTTCTTTTTTATAAATATCACTGAATTTTATGTTAAACAGCTTTTCAAAAGCATTTGCTAAATCACTGAAATGTATTTCTTTACCATCAACCGTTGTAATACATTTTAGATAATAAAGTCCACATACGATTTCCATTATGTCGATATACTTTGCAATATCTTTATTTAGGTGTAAGGTAGATTTCCATCCAGCTTCAATGTTAATGAAGAATTTAGGAAATTCCATTTGATGATGGAGTAGGTCTAGTTCTTTATTAATAAATGAAAGTATCTTATTACATATTATACTTTTTGCTTCATAACAGAAATCTCTTCTGATTTCTAAACTATTTTTTAATGCCTCAAATTCAATATAGGTAAGATTTAGTTCTCTGATTAAAGTTTTGTAATCTGATTCATTATTCAAAAAGGTAATTACAGATTCTACAAATTCTCTATATGCCATAAGTAATTGGACTTCATCAAAGTTCTCTTTTGTGTAAGAAGAGTTGAGAAGATTATATATATTCTGATCTGAAAGATTCCATTTTGGCATAAATAATCGAACATGCGTTATATTTCTTGTTTATTGCCTTTCATATTTATTCTTTATTCGTTTCAATAGAGAGTAAATGATAATTTTGTGAAATGGTCTAATAAAGAAAAAATACATTCGTCCAAGCCTATTGTTATATTTCACAATAGTTGTAATCTTAAGTTCCTGTTTGCCATTTTTATACTCACTACACCACATTGAAACATGAAAATCCAAGTGGCTGTCAGGCACTCCAAAAATCTCTTCATGCTCATTTTTATCAGACACCATATTTGTAAATCTACTCTTTGTATCCAATCTCAATGATTTTACAATAGCGTTTCGTAAATTCATTAACCAATCTATCCATTTAGGAAGTTGGTTAAAAGCTAAATTACGAAATTTTTCAGGTGTTATTTTCTGATTACAAACTATTTCTCTTGAATAAGAATCCACATAATCGGCAGGAAGATACTTTTCAATCAAGCTGTTTGTTGGTATATTTTTCATCTTACTGCTTTTTAAATTTATTGATAACCATATCCTGCAACTCTTTAAACTGTTTTGCTGATAGATCCGAGCAAACTTGTTGCATGCCAATCAGCATGGAATATTGTATTATCGCCAAATCCATTGCTTGTTTAGCATCCAATCCAGTTGCTTCATTCAGTTTGTTTGCATACTCCAACCTGATACAGTCCGCTTGCGCTACATAATTTCGTACAATTGGATTGGAATACCCCCACGCCCGTATTACACTTTCGTTTCGGATAGAAGCGTATGCTGCCATATCAGCCAATTTCTGCTGTTGTTCTTTGGGAGTGTTCAATTTATCCACTTCACGAATAAACTCAAATGTGTTTACTTCCAACCAATACCTCATCAATGCATCCACATAGCCGTCTATGTTTTTGAAATGATGATAGAATGCACCTTTGGTGATTTGTAATAATCCGCATAGATTATCTATCGTGATTTTTGCAAATCCTTCTTTTTCCAAAACTGTTAGTCCTGTCACGAACCATTGCTTTTTATCTACTTTCTTCATAATTTAAATACATACCATGTGGTATGGTATGCAAATATAGTCACTTTATTAGAATAAACAATAGCTTGCCTGTTTCTTTTATTACCATTTCTTGTATTTAAGATACAACTATCTTTATAGCCATTTGATAGGATAGCCGAGCATACGCTTTAGTTCTTCCATTTCTGCACTATGCCACATTTCATGTTTGAAGCACCAAGACAATGCTTCATATTTATTATTAGCTACCGGATGTTTAAACGGAATAGGTTCTAATTGCTCAAATAATATATCATCATTTAATTGTGATAAATTATCTATGCATATTTCGTGAATGGTATCGAACTGTTCTTTTAGCTCATATGTTGGGATCAAGTTTTTTTCTACCGACCTGTGTAGGGTTCCCATACCATTAAAGATTTTCACATAATCAACGATGGGAATTAATTCTGTGATTTTAGTATTTCTTCCTGTGATACATGTGATAGCATGGAAGTTTTGACTAATCATTAAATGTCCAACTTGCCAAGCAAAATTTGAATCTGTGTTTTGAGGAATTGTGTACCATAAATCTTGTGGTATTTCGGAAATCAAACGATTTACAAAATTCCTCGATTCGATAATCTGTTCTCTTAAAAAATCAATCTTTTTCATTTCTATAAATTTATATACTTATTAGTAAGTAAGTCTTTAAGGCAAAAAAATATTAGATATTTAATAATCCTTCCTGTATTGATTTATACACATCATTTCTTAATACTTTATTCATTTGCAAAGAAGATAGTAATGCGGAATGAACCATAAAAGCCTTTGTTCTTGGTGTTTCCGCAAATGAAAAAGCATTGTTTTTTAAACCATTATCTAATAAAGCTGTAAGCCATTTCAGAATCGTGTTTACCAATCCCTGCAATTCTTTCTGCATGTTTTCAGGTAAAGTGTCATAAGATGGTGAAAGTGAGCCAACTATACAAACCCAATAATTATTGATAAAACTATCATGCATATGAATGTAATTGGAAAACTGCGATTTATAATCCAAACTTTCCCATGTTCTAGTTAGCTCATTAAAAGCATTCAGATTTTTCCTTATTATTTCTACTCCCAGATCCGACTTTGAAGGAAAATAATAATGAATAGCTGCATTCTTTATATTCAACGCTTTAGATATGTCTGCGTAGCTAAAAGAATTGTAGCCAATAGAGCGAATTAATTCACTTCCTAACCGTATTATTTCACTTCTTGTATCATTCATGACGCAAATATATGCAATTTACTTAGTAGTAAGTATAAAATTGGCAATTTTAACATCTTGTATGTTCACAGTATATAATTTCTATCTTCATTTATCCAGCCAGTTATAACCACTTCCTACCACTTTCAGACAGTTTAGAAAACGGCTTTTGATTCTTCTTTCATTTGCTGGTGAAATAAAGAATCAACACGTTTTATAAACCATTTAAAAATGAAAGTATGGAAGTAGTAACCATCGAAAAAAGAACATTCTCGTTTGTCTGCGAGAGGTTCACGGAGTTTGCCAAACGGATAGAAAGTTTATGCAGCACTCATACCCAAAAAGTTGAAAACTGGCTGGATAGTCAGGAAGTATGTCTGTTGTTAGGCTTTAGCAAACGAACGCTGCAATATTACCGAAGTAGCGGACGGCTGGCTTATTCTCAAATAGGGAGCAAGATTTATTATAAATCTTCCGATATTGAAAGAATTATTGCAGATAGCGAAACACAGAATCAATCACCCAAACAAATCATGCCTTATGAAAAGAACTAAAGAAGATTATCCGTCCTTTAACCTGTTTTCCATTGTCGGCACATGGGAAAGCGTTAATCTGAATCCTACGGTTATTATTTATCGGAACGACAAAGATTATCTTCTCTCTATTATCTATGTATCGGAAACTACCAAACAGGCTTCACCCGCCACATATGAAATACAGAAAGAAGGTAGCCTGTATTTTATTGCTCCTGCCCCTAAACGGATTTACATAGATTATGATCCAGTGAAAGATGTGCTTAACCTTTCATCACTGGGTGACTATCTGCGTAACTAGTCAATCAACCAGCTAGTCATTCAACTGATTAGCTATCCAGCAATCTTGAAATCAATATTTCAATAAAACAATCTTTCAATCATGGAATTAATAAATAAAGATGCACCACAAGTCAAAGAGTTTATTTCTTCGCTCGATTCAATGCTGAACAGTATTGAATCAATTGTCAAGCACTATAAGCCCCACCTAAACGGAGAACGTTTTCTTTCCAATCATGAGGTTTCTAAAAAACTGAATGTCAATTTACGAACTTTGCAAGAATGGCGAAATACGGGATTAATTTCCTTCATCCAGATAAAAGGTAAAATCATCTATCGGCAAAGTGATATTGACAAACTACTGCAAAAGCACTATTTTGAAAGCTGGAAGGAATAACCTAATTTGCCACCTTCGAAAACATTGTTTTTCGGAATTTAATTTGAATCATTGACTTTTCCAGTGAAGTATTTAGTCTGTGCAAGTCTTTAGATAAAAATACGCTCGAATGCAATGAGAGGAAGATTTTTATCTAAACCGAAGGCTTGGACTTGAACAGGCTAAATACGGAACTTACCTTTGTCAATGTTTCATCTTAAGTTCTGAAAAACTTACTTTAAAAGAAAATGAATTTTGAAAAGTAGTTTATATATGGATATAGTAGCAATAGAAAGAGTTTCCTTCGATTCTTTTAGAAAGAAGCTGGAACAGATTGTATCATTGGCAGATAATATTTCTTTGTCTTCCTCAGATATATGTATTGAGAAAGAATGGATAGAGGGCAAGACATTGGCAGCTTCCTTAAATATTCCTTTGCGAACATTACAGTCTTTGCGTGAGAACGGCAAACTTTCTTTTTCGACCGTTGGCAAGAAAGTATATTATAAGGTTGCCGAAGTACAAAAACTATTGGATTCAGGTAGAATAAAAGTAACCACTAAAGAATAATTGCTTATGGATTTATACACGAATGAAGATAGCCAAGAATTATTGCAATCGTTAGATAGGGCTTTACCTTATATAGAATATGCATTGAAGAATAACAAGCCCATGTTTGAGGGTGAACGGTATCTGACAAGCGAAGAACTTTGTTCTATTCTCAAAATCAGCCGTAGGACTTTACAGTATTATCGGGATGATGGTATTTTCCCTTTTATCCAACTTCCGGGCAAAGTGCTGTTTCGTGAATCGGATATTAGGAAAGTTTTGGAAGATAGGTTTCGTTCTGCCTATAATATAGAAGATTATTCTCTTTAGTCTTTAATATGATGAAGATGGAAAAACGGCTACCGTCCGAATGAATTGGGTAGCCGTTTTCATCTTTAGGTGGTTTTAGGAGAGAAATTTTCTCGTACATTCTGCATATCTCGGAGAATACTCTGTTCTAATACTTTTGCGTATCGTTGTGTCATTTTTGTATTGGTATGACCGAGCATTTTGGCTACATTTTCCAATGATACATTGTTAGCTAAAGCGACAACAGTCGAAAATGTATGCCGTCCGGTATGCGTGGTTAGATTCTTCTTAATACCGCATAAATCAGCAATTTCTTTCAGTAGGCTAGCAGCGCTTTGCCACCTTGCGGTGGTAAGTTTCCACTAACCTGCCCCCGAACCGTACGTACATGTCTCCATGTATACGGCTCTCCATTGTCAACATAACTCTAGTTTCCATAGCTTTTGTGGATTAATGCATCACAGTCGTGACAGACCGCTAATGTTTTACGATGTCGTTTAATCATCATGGTATTCCATCTTGTATCAGCTTTCAGTTGATTGATGTTACGTACGTGATACATCACAAGGTCTCCCATTTTTCCACATAGTTCACATCTGCTCTCTTTGAGCCTTTCCACAAGTGTGGGGGCAGGAAGATACATCGTGTTCGGTATATTGTCGTAATGGTTATCCTCATAGATGTCTGTGAAACGTTTGCATCTGAACCCACCGTTATACCATACTCTTTGTTTCTCGTTTCCTTTATTATCCTTATAAGGGATAACCACATCCGTCCCGTCCCTATACTTTTCGAGTATTTGTCCGACGGTTCTTTTGTGTTTTCGACCGAGCGTTTTAAGCATGCTGTACTTCATGAAATAATTAAACTTCCACCCCCAATAACTGATGTTGTCCGCAATGGAATAGTAGTTGTAGAATCCCCGCAATTCAAGATTGTATTGCGCCAGAATATCTGCGTCTTGTCTATTTACCATATACTTACGAGACGAAGGCTTAAGAGTCTCTTTCCTATTAACTTGTGTGATACGCACGGCATCATAGGATTGAAGGCGCTTAAGTACGGTTTCGTAAGATACATTCAACACAATTGTTCCCAGCCACGGACGGCGTTGTAGCCCACTCCGTGTGCGTGTATGATCCATAGAACGGCGTGCCATGATTTCATATCCAAGGTATTTTGCAGGTTCTTGTGCATTGGTGATTAAAGTCTTCTCCTGCGACATCTCCAGTTTGAGCTTTTCTCTCATGAAAGTCGTAATGTCGGCTTTGACAATCTTGCATTCCTCCTTGCTGCCAATCATTCCAATAAGGAAGTCATCAGCATACCTTACATACTTCAATCTTTTGAATGTATCATCCATGTCCCTTGTTGCTGGAATATCCAACATTTGCTTGCGCAGCCGGGCAATTTTTGATTTCAGTTCAGCTTTACGGTTTTCATCCGTTTCGTCTTCCAGTTTCCATCGTAATGCATTTCTCTTATTCCGATTACGTTGATATTCACAGGTTAGCCTCCGTCCTTTGCCTTTATTGAAATTTTCGGCATACTCCTTTATATACTTGTCGAACTTATCAAGGTAGATATTAGCCAATATAGGGCTGATGATGCCACCTTGTGGTGTTCCCGAGTAAGTATTGTTGTATGTCCATTTCTCCATATAGCCTGCATTTAAGAATTTGCGGATTAAACGCAGGAACCGTTCATCGGAGATGCGTTCTCTGAGGATATCGATCATAATATTATGGTCAATATTATCAAAGAAGCCTTTTATGTCACCTTCAATAAACCATCGCGTCCCTTTGAATGTAACCTTAATGTCTCTCAATACAGTGTGGCAACTTCTGTTTGGACGGAAACCATGCGAGGTGTCCTCAAAGTGTCCCTCGTAAATGGCTTCCAGAATCATATGTACCACTTCCTGCACGAGTTTATCCTCAAAAGAGGGAATGCCTAGCGGGCGTTTCTTTCCATTCTTTTTAGGAATGTATACTCGACGGGCAGGATGGGGCTGATAAGATTCATCCCTCAGACTTGCCACTATTTTCTGTATGCGGTCAATGCTCATTCGGTCGATGGTTCTACCATCGCTGCCGGGCGTCATATTACCTTGATTGGCATATTTACGCTGATAGGCTATGAAGAATATTTCCTCATTAAACAGAATTCGGTAGAGCCTTTCATATCGGTAATCCGAATCTTTACTATGTTCGCATAAAGCGTTTAATACTTGCTGTGGATCTCTCATACGTCTCACACGTTTTCCTTAGTTTGTATTAAGTTGACAACTGCTTCCCTTGGCCATGTACAAGGCGTTACCTTGCTCGGACTACTACGGAAGCTCCGTTTCCATATCGGGTATTCAGTATCTTCATACATAGCCCATGTTTTCATAGGCATCCCGACTTAGGAAATCCCCGTTTAGTTTCGTAATGACTATTAGCGCGACAGACTGTCGGATGCGACTTTCGTTCTTTTCTCCGCTTATTGCGGTTGTGCCGTAGCGATGTTCTATGCTTCCCCTCCGTACCTGAAAAGTCGAAGTGCTACGGTGTGACAATACAACTGCCTTGCGTCACAGGTCCAACATGCCCCACTGAACTATCATTCAACTAGTATAGGCTTCATCCTCGTGCCTGTCTTTCTCCCCAGCGATGCACTCGCCCTTGGCAATTAAAGCGGCCATGCTGCAACCGACATGCGACACTCCCCATTGGGTTTTCCCTACGGATAAGTCGGTTGGGAGTAGACTTAGAACCTAGTCTGGTCTCTTGCTAAAGAGACATTCATTACGCAACCTTTACGGGCGCACGGTAGCTGTTCATATTCTGATTACAGGGCACAGGTAACAGCACTCCTCGCTTAATGCAAGTGGGGTGATTATCGTACTTTTTGAGAATAGCCATCGGAATATCCAATAGTGGAATGTTACACATATTATTCGTCTTTTGGCGTGTCTTGCGAATCCGGTAGTGTCCGTTATTATCTTTCGTTATATGCTCGGCGGCGAGTTGCTGAACATCTATAAATGCCAAGCCCGTAAAGGCGGCAAAGATAAATACATCACGCACCAAGGCAAGGCATATCAAACTCCTTTTGATAGATACGCATCAATTCGTCCATCGTCAGGAACTCTCGCACAACCTCCTTCTCATGGAACTTAATGCCCGCAAATGGATTCTTCTCTATCCACTCGTTGGCAAGTGCAAGGTTGATGATCTTCTTCAAGCACTTCATATAGCGGATAACGGTGTTCTGCTGGCAATTCTTTTCGCTCTTTAAGTAGAACTCAAAGGCTCGTACCAATTCGCCATTCACCTCGGTAATTGGAATATCCTCCTGCCCGTATTTGAGTTTGAGAAGTTCTGAGAGATAGCGGGTACAACTTTCGTAGCCTCTTACGGTTATTAGGGCAAAATCTTTACCTACCAATGCTCGGCATTGCTCGTTGTGCTCACGCATTGTGCCGATGATGGTGCGTACTTGCTCCACCTTTTTGTCCACCCCGAAGAACTTTTCCTGCAATATTCGGGCTGTGATAAGTTCCCCATTCTCTTCGAGTTGCGTATAAATTCGGTGGAGTTTGATGCAGCTCTCTTCGATGTAGTTATTCAGCTCTGTGGATTTGCGGCTTTTGCCCCTCGCGCACTCCTTTGCCTGGTTCCACGACACAGGTTCAATGCTTTTGCGGATGTTTGTCTCTACTCTTGCACCATTGACTGTGATACGCATACATACCGAAGCCTCTCCGTTCTTCAGCAGTTTGGTTTTCTTGATAAAGAAAAGCACATTGAATGAATCTCGTCTCATTTTCTCCTACTTTTAAGTTAAACAATTAGTTCGACAAATGTAGGAATCTGAGCCCGTTTTGACGCTATGCAAAATATTGTGAATCAGCGAAAAACGCTCTTTTAAGGTGGAGATATTTGGAACACCTGTTTGCTCCACCTCCTGCTCCACCAAAGGCGGTCATAAACCGCACTTTTTTGCGTTTTGGGGGAAAATAAAAAAATCCTGATTTTTATTGAAAATCAGGATTTTACGTTGTTTTGCTTTTCTTTTCTGTGGTGCCACCAGCAACCGAAAGTCGGTTTGTATGGCACTATTTCTCAATAAGTTATATCTTTATCACGATGTTAGTCCCTTGAATAAGGTTTTCACAGCTTTGCACCGTTCGACATCAGTTTGTTTCTTGGGTACGATTTCTGAGCACAAAGATAATATTTATATTGTGTTTGGTAATTCTTATGCCTTAAATATTTTATACTTTAATGCATATAAGCAATATTATGATATTGTATTCATGCTAATTTATAATTAGTTAGTATGGAGTCATAGAAATAGAGATAGCTGAGGATTATCTTTCATTATATTTTTAATGTTATCTATTAGAACCTCATCACTCAGTTCATGATCATATTTGGGGTATTTTCGTTTGATTGCAATAATGTGATATGCAAACTCTTGATATTGATATTTTAAATGAAAAAGTCTTCTTTGTAAATAATCTTTGCAGTTTTGAGAGTATTGCAAGTCGTATTTTATATGAAGAAATATAGCACGTAGAATATTAGCTTCAATTGTTGGATTGAGTTTTTTATAGTTGTCATTTTTTTGAATTATATCTAATTCCATTTTCTCAACACATTCATTGTAGTATTTAGAACATAATTCAAGTTTATTTATGTTCATAACGAGTGAGTCAAAATTATAGAAACATCCTTCTGCTATATTTTCAACAATATATTGTTCGTTCAATTTGACTAAATTATTCCTAAAACTCCAATTGTTTTCAAAACTCCATAAATCGACTTGATAATCACAAAGATCAATTTTGGCTCCTCCCATTCTGTTGATATTAAATTTTAACTTTGAATTTGTCAATATTGAAATTAAACGATTTGAAGGAAGATTGAAAATTATATCTAAATCTCTTGATGCTTTTTTATTAGCTATATCTCTTAAATATCCTCCTATAACATAAGCAGTCCCTTCAACAAGCGTTTCATACAGAAAAAACTTAAATATAGGGTAAGACTCCAAGAAAGAATAAAATTCCTTCTTGAAGTTAAGTTTGAATAAATTATAATCAGATATAGGCTTTAGCATTATAGTTTTATTCCTTTTAATTTTTGGTATAAATCTAGAGCATATGAATCAGTCATACCTGCAATATAATCAACTACAAGTTGATATTTTTTATATTGTTTACTAACATTTTCGTCTTTATTATAGTTTTCGTATATAAAACGAAAACTAGATGATATTAGTTTATACAATCTAGATTCTTTGTTGTTGCCTTTTGTTTGAAAATTGTCAGATTTTGTAGCAGGAATAAATATATCTAATAATCCATATAATGCTTCCCAGCCAGCTATTTCTGTTTTCATAATCTTCTTATTGTCGAAAATTATCAACTGAAGTTCTTTGTACGCCTTTCTAATATCTGAAGCAGTAGAAGCTAGTATTAATTCATAGGGAAAACTACCATCCATTATTGTGTCATAGTTTTTTTTAAAACATTCAATAACTGCTCCAATCATTCGTCCTTGAGTAAGTACTCTAAAGTTTTGAACAATTAAAAAAAGTTTTTCATTATTGAATGATTGAAACTGATTATACAGTTTGTCCAATTCTTCCAACAAGTCCTTGTTCTGTTTAAGATTTTTGTTAAATGTGGCTTTGATGATTTCAAAATCAATCAATCCTAGCTTTGCTCCATCTTCAATATCTGCTGCACTAAAAGCAATATCATCTGCTGCTTCTAATAAATATGTTACAGGGTGTCTCTTATTCTGCAATTTTAGCACTTGAGATATTTCTTCGTAATCCTTATTTTCAGATGCAAAATATCCAAATTTTTTTAAAGCAACATGTTTAGCCAGCTTTCCTTCATTGCCATTAATTGAAGAATGCGGATATTTTATGATACACGCTAAAGAAGGATATGTTAAATTGAAACTGTATTCATCTTTGAAGAAATGCAACTTTCTTAATATTCTAAATGTTTGAACATTACCATCAAAATTTGTAAGATCTTGTATCTCCTGATTTCCCAATCCTTTCTTATTTTCTTCTTCATTAAAGAAATCAACAAAGTAGCTTCTTATTGCTTCTTCGCCAAAATGTCCAAAAGGAGGGTTGTCTAAATCATGAATAAGTCCACTAACCCGTAATAGAGAACTAATATGTCCTTTATAAATTTCTGTTATATATTTTTGTTCTAGCAAGAATTTTTCGATACTTAACCCAATTGAACTAGCTATATACGAAACTTCGAGTGAATGAGTTAATCGGGTTCGTATAAAATCACTTTGTTCTAAGGGAAAGACTTGTGTCTTGTCTTGAAGGCGTCTTATAGGTGAACTTGATATTAGCCGTCCATAATCCCCTTCAAATGGATTTCTTCCATCAAAAGTTTGTCGGGGAGACTTTTCTCTGAATGTTTGGTCTAGTAAAAGTTCACTCCAACGTTCCTGTTCCTTTATTTGTTTCTCGATTTCTGCCATAATCTTTATTTTCTTGCAAAGTTATATAAAATATATTTTAATTATTCGCTTTGTTTATTTAGCGATAATTTTGGGTTGTATTTCTCAATATAGGGTGTGCTAATTATTATTCTTTTAAATAATATCCTCCTATTTTAGGTGCTCCTCTGAATTCAATCAGATTTTGCTTAGATAAAGAACTTAAATATCGTTTTATAGTCGGTACACTCTTTCTTAATTGTCGTGCTATTTCTGTAGCATTTAATCCTGCATGTTCTTTCAGTAAATTAAGAACTTCCTGTTTCTTCTCATTTACTGTATCATTTACTGTATCATTTACTGTATCACTCATGATACCGTGTTTTCTTTTGAGTACTATCGTAAATATCCCTTCCGTATGAAATTCCGGTTCGGGTAGATTTGCTTCCCTCATGGCTTCCTGCATACGAGGAATACCGGATGCAACTCTTTCGACCAAGTGCATACGGGTAAATAAACCGAAAATTAGCGGATTACGTGTCATGCTTTTATGCCCGAAATCTTTAGCTACAATAGGCAGAAGTCCTCCGGGATTGGAAATCTCTACCCGGTCGTCAAACATTTCTATCATAATGCTTGCACCTTGTTCATAGTAATCACGATGTGACAGAGCGTTTATAATGGCTTCTTTAAATACGGTCAGAGGTATTTCCCAAATTTCTTCTCTTGGTCCTGTTCCCTCTATTTTATAGGCTACTTGCAGTTTACTTTCTAACCAAGCTATAGCCTGTAGATATTGCTGGTACAATGAACCTCCGAATGTTTTATCATCTATAATATAGACTTTATTCGTTCCCTTGAAAAGAACACACCTTGTGATAGCATGTGGAAACTTTCGTTCAGGTTGCTTGCCGAAGAACATCGCTGCACCGTTCTTTGCCGTTCCATTCTCGGTAAACAGTTCCAAGTTTTCAAATATTTGTTTGTCGGGTGTGGATGGACTTAGTTTTGCTTCTGTTCGGAAATCCTTAATCATCTGTTCATCTGCATCTGTGTAGATATTGAACCAATGGCAGGGTATATGGTCGAAGAAGATTTTGTTACACTCCTGAAAGAAGCTGCGCATTTCTTCGGCTGTGCGAAGTTTCTGTGAGTTTGCCCCCTCACGGACATAGATAGAACCGGAGAATATATAAGGTTTATCCTTGCCGGACGGAACATCAATCACCCAAACAGTTTTATTCACAATATTTACGGAATACAATTCACAGTGGAGTGCAGGAGATATTTCGCTGATAGAACCTTGAATAGCAGAACGCTTATCGTTTTCTAAGTTAGTATCTACCACTTGTCCGTTATCATCTACTCCAATAAGCAAATATCCTCCGTCTGCATTGGCGAAAGCACATATTTCCTCTGTCAGTTCACGCACCTTTGAAGGAACACGAACCTTAAATTCTACATTGTAGCCTTCTCCGCTATCAATAAGTGATTGTATGTTTTCTGTATTTAGCATGAATTTTATCTTAACAGTGCAAATTTACGGATAAATCAGTGAAAACAAAATAGTTGTCATAAATTCCTTTTCCTAAATTCAGAGGGTATGACGCCTTTATATTTTTTGAATAGCTTGTTTAAGTGGCTTTCATCTGTAAAGCCTAATTCAGCAGCAATCTCATTGATTCTCATTTCGCTATGCAATAATCTGTTTTCTACTAACTTCAACTTATATTTGATGATGTATTGTTGCATTGTTTCATTTGTATGCTTTTTAAAATAGCGCCCCAAATAATTTTGCGAGATGCCAAAATGCTGGCTAATAGTGTCTGCCTTTATTTTATCGGGATTATATATATTGTTTTGGATATATTGCAAAATATCTAATGTCTTTTCCTCTGAACGTTCATCAATCTTTTCAGGCAGATACTTGGCTATGTTACGAGTAACGATGACTATCAATGTATTTATTAATTGTTGTATCAGTTCTTTGTTATACAAATCTTGATTTACATATTCTCTTATAAGAGCTTCTATTATAGACTTTATAAGCGGTTTATCCGTGATGTTTTTTAAGATACAACCCGGTTGATGATTGGCATGTTGAAGAATAAATTCTAAGTTCTTAATATTTTTAGTTCCAAAGAAACCAGAATGAATATATATATCATTAAAACGAATGAAAAAGAATTTTGTAGTAGTATGAATATCAAAAGAATGGCAATCTTGAGGGGTTATTAGAAACATATGTCCCTCATGATAATCAAATTTATTATTATTAATGCCATTGGAAGTTACGAAAAGAGTGTAATTTATTGAAAATGAGCGTAGGTTAATTGCTCTTGATAGTAATAGGTTACGATTTAGTTAGTTATCTACTGCATTATCCTTCTGCGCGTCGCGTAACCTTCAAAGAACTCTTTGTATGCAAAAGTAGCTATTTTATCCGAGATTTTGATATAAACTCCCGGATTTTTTATCACCTCATTCATTAGTTTTTCCGTAAAAGCGGTATTGTTCGTCGGAACACCATTGCCCAAAACGAGTTTAGAACAAACGTGTGCCGACTACCGCATAGCCAGAGAAAAGGGCATTGCCTCACGCCTAAACGATGTTTAGACTGATGAAGCAATGCCCCTTTCTTTTGCGTCTATGCCAAGAGGTGCTTTTACGGGCTACCAGATGATTTTTCTTTTTTAGCTGTTTTTTGTGCCGGAAGCGGAAAGTGAATGCAGAGAGTGTCAGCCTGCCCCATAAATGAAACAAGCGGCCACACACAGCGGGCAATCCGGGAAGAATGATTGTTGCCACCCGGCTGGACAAGTCCCGTCGGATCGGAAAACAATCATACTCCCTTTGTTGTGGTTTGCCCTTTTCACGCTTCCGGTGATGTCTTTTTCCTTTTGGTGATTCCTTTTTTACGGATTTTCCCCTGAAGTTTTTTCTACCCAATCTGCCTCTGGTTTCGTTTACCTCCATTTTGCGCCTTTCAGTGAGCCGCATCAGTCAGTCATTTTCGTTCAGGGCGCAAAGGTAATTCCGGGATTGGACGGGAAAGCAAGGTCAAGCCTCCTGTTTTCTGCGGAAATCTCCAGCCCTTCGGGTAGTATTTCCCCGAAAAACCTTGCATTCCCTAATCCCTACCTTTTCAAGCACCCGAAACGAAAACGACCGATGCGACAGAAAGACGCATAAAAAAAATGTCGGATAAACGAGAGGCAGATAAGATAGTTTGAAACTCAACTCCCTCAGCTCTTGAATCCGCATAAAAAACAAAAAAATCAAAAACAGCGAAGATATGACGGCAACGGCAAATTTCAGACAAGTGGCGCAATACATCGGGTTGGCGATATGCGGCTTGATGATGCGCACCGCCTTCGGGGTGTTCGGCATCCTTTGGGACATCATCAGAGAGA
Source organism: Bacteroides sp. NSJ-48 (assembly GCF_014287405.1). Taxonomy (NCBI): domain Bacteria; kingdom Pseudomonadati; phylum Bacteroidota; class Bacteroidia; order Bacteroidales; family Bacteroidaceae; genus Bacteroides; species Bacteroides sp. NSJ-48. The sequence continues at coordinate 65,171 of NZ_JACOOD010000015.1, forward strand.
TTATAAACGGAGTGTTCCGAGTGGCGATAGGTGTAATCGTGGCTATCCTTTCCACCATTGCCTACTTCGGCTTCATCCTTTGGTTATTCACCCTTTAACCCTTACCGACATGGCAAAGAGAAACAGCAAGACGGTAGCGCAGCAGTGCAGATATTACGAGGTGGACAACATCTTCGTGTATATGGTGGAAACGTACATCAACGGTAATTTTGAAACTTTCCGAAGATTGTACCACGAACTGAACAAGGACACACGGAGGGACTTCATGGACTTCCTTCTCAGCGAGGTAGAGCCGACCTATTGGAGAGAGAGACTTAAACAGACAATCTAAAAACGACAGCGATATGAAAGGAACAGACCATTTCAAAAGAACGATACAAATGTATCTGGAACAGCGGGCGGAGGAAGATACGCTCTTTGCGAAGAAGTACCGCAACCCTGCCAAAAACATAGACGAGTGCGTGACCCACATTCTGAACTATGTGCAGAAAAGCGGTTGCAGCGGCTTCACGGACGGAGAGATATTCGGGCAAGCCATCCACTACTATGAGGAAAACGAGATAGAGGTGGGCAAACCTATGAACTGCCAAGTGGTGGTGAACCATGTTGTGGAACTCACGGAAGAGGAAAAGGCGGAGGCACGTCAGAACGCAGCTCGCAGATACCAAGAGGAGGAACTCCGCAAGTTGCAAAACCGCAACAGACCGCCAGCGAGAAAAGTAACCCAATCCCAACCCTCATTATTTGATTTAGGCTTATGAAACCGAAGACCAAGATACAGAAAAAGGTGGCAAGACTTTCAGCCAACCTTCGCCCCATATCAGCGACACAAATAGATTGGGCATACCGCCACTGTATTGAACATATCGGCTACCGCACCAAGAAAGGGAACATTACCTGCTCCGACTGCGGTCACGAGTGGTACAGCAACAGCGTACTGTGCGACACCCTTGAAGGCTGTACCTGCCCCAAATGCTATGCCAAACTCAAAGTGCAGGACACACGCAAACGTATCTACAAGGAAACGCAGTATTTCAGCGTGATAACCACCTGCAAAGGCTATCAGGTAATCCGTGTGGCGCAGGTCAGATGCGAGAGCAGGAAAGGCGAGCCGATGCACTTCTATTGCCACGAGGTTGTGCAGCGTTGGATTTCACCCGACGGTAAGGTTACGGACATGGCGTTGCTCCGTGGCTTCACATTCTATTACTGCGATGTATGGGCATTGTGCAGCGCGATGGAGATAAGACCGCACAACAGCCTATACGATGATGTTGTGGCAAGAAGCTGTGCATATCCTAAGATGAGGGTATTACCCCAACTCAGACGCAACGGCTTCAAGGGCGATTTCCACGGCATTTCCCCCGTGCGTCTTTTCAAAGCCTTGCTTTCAGACCCAAGAATTGAAACCCTTATGAAAGGCGATGAGATTGAGGTCATGAAACACTTTCTTTTCAATGCCCGTACTGCCGATGAATGCTGGGCATCATATCTGATTGCCAAGCGTCACAAGTATCGGATAGACAACTTCTCCATGTGGTGCGACTATCTGCGTATGCTCAACAAACTCGGTCAAGACCTCCGCAACCCGAAGAACATCTGCCCCGAAGATTTCATGGCGGCACACGACAACGCAACTCGAAAGATTGAAGCCATACACGAGAAGGAACGGGCCGAACAACGCCGCCGCTGGGAGATTGAAAGGCGTGAGCGTGAACAACAGCGGCAACTGCAAAGGGAAAAAGATGCGGAGGATTTCATTGCCAACAAATCCAAATTCTTCGGATTGGTAATCACTGACGAGGAAATAATCGTCAAGGTACTTGAAAGCATAGACGAGTATTACAGCGAGGGCAAGGCACAGAACATCTGCGTGTTCGGCAGTGAATACTACAAGAAAGCCGACACCCTCATACTCTCGGCAAGGATTGGCGGTGAGATAATTGAAACCGTAGAGGTGGATTTGCGGACACTCAAGGTGGTGCAGTGCCACGGCAAGTACAACCAAGACACCGAATACCACGAGCGCATCATAGACCTTGTGAACAAGAACGCCAACCTTATCCGTGAGCGGATGAAAGCGGCATAGCATAAACCCTAAAACAACATTGATATGGAAGTAAGAATCGAAAGCATGATTTGTGTGTGGGACGATAAAATCCCCACCTTGTTCCTTGAATTTGTAAATCTCCTCACTCTCTCAACAAGTGAGGAGGGATTAAGAAAGAGCGTAAAGGAGTTTGCCGAGAAGCACGAACTTGACAAGTTTTTCCTTTACGGCTTCGGCTCTCACCATTTCTACCTGCACCAACGCTACACGAGCAACCCCGAAATAGTGATGAAGAACAGAGTTCTGTCAGTACATTTTTAATCATCTAAAAAGCAACATTATGGCAACACGAATGACCATCAACGGAGTAAGCACCTGTACGGAAGCAGGGACGGAGAAATATGAGCGTTTCCAATCGGGTATCGGCAGACGCAAGCGGACACTTGTGCAGTACGACTACCGCCATACGGACGGAGAACTGTTCACTTGTGTCAAACCCACATTGGACGAGTGCCGAACCGCAAGGAACAAGTGGCTGAACGCAAAGCAGGGAAAGGAGGGCAACCGATGAACACGACCTATCAAACGCTGATAGTCAAATTCAGCGAACCTATCGCGGCATTGGACGGTATCTTTGACGATGCCCAAGCGTGGGGAACGGACACCCTCAAAGGGTGGATAGATGATTACGAAAGCACACGTTTCACCGCCACCGACAGCCATACGGCAGTCATCACGAGCGAGTACAATATGGAGTGTGTGAAGGAGTGGCTGCAACGGCAGACACCCATTGCCGAGATGCGAGAATTTTGAACAAGTTGGCGGTGTCCGCACCGCCAGCACTTAAAACCCTAAAAACAACGAATATGATAGCACAGACGATATTACAGCAGATAGGTGGAAAACGCTTTACCGCCATGACAGGTAGCCGAGATTACATCAATATGGGCAACGGCTTACGGATGAGCCTTGCAAGGAACAAGACAAGTGCCAACCGCCTTGACATCATCTATGATGCGGGGGCAGATCTCTACAATATGCGCTTCTACCGCAGGACATTCAGCAAAAAGACATTCGAGTGCAGGACGAAGGACATTGCCGTACACGAGGGTATCTATTTTGATATGCTGGAGGAAATGTTCACGATGGTGACGGGACTTTACACACGCTTTTAAGAAGAGGAACGGGCGGTAAAATCGCCGCCCGCTACTTTTGTCAGTGAGCAGTGGGCGGCACAAAAGTAGCAAAAAGCCCAAGTTCCAATCTGTGATACAATTTACAAAAACAAGTTTTAATCATGGAAGCAATCAGACAGAACGGAAAAATCATCTTGCACAGCAACGACGGCATAAGCATAAAGATGATTTTCAGAAACCTTACGGGAAGGAATTTTCAAGGTCAGGAGTATGCGGACTATATTAGCCACATCGCAATTGGGAGCATGGGGTTTACGCCCGGTAGCATTGAGCATTGCAGGGACGGTGGCGTGATAGACACGGGAACAATCCCGAATGTATGAAAAGCGGAAAATCCAATGAAGTTGGCGGCTTCATCGGATTTTTCCGAAATAATCATTAAGTATTTTAATTTTGAAATGTTTTTTGTAAGAATGTTAGTAGTTTAGACATATCTTCCTTTCGATATATCATTTCACAAACTTTTTGAACAAATACATTTTCTTCTATTCCTTGTTCTTTTAAGTTTTTAATGAGGTAATTATAAAACGCCTTGTCGTCATTCTTTTTGATTAAACTATCCACCACTTCTTTTAGTGATTTAACTTTGAAAAAACGGTCACCTATTTCCTTGAAAAAATCAGCATCTTTATTTACAATAATTTTTTCATGTAGGTATTTTTCCAAACTATGTATTGGCAGAAAATTTATTGTTAAATTAGTATATAATCCCTTTTGCTTATATAGTTGTTCAAAATCCGGTTTTACATCACCATCAAGAACACTTAATACTTTTGTTCCAACCCCTGCTAAATTTGACTTACAAATATCATCTTGCATTTTTAACACATTCTCCCAACCACCACTTGGTAGAATATTAATCAATTTACTTTTATACAAGGCATTTTCATCAATTATATTCTCCAATATATATTTAGCCAACACATCCTCTACTAAAATAAGAAAATCGTATCCCGAATGTTGATAAATATCTCGTGTTGCATATGATGGATAACATGGATTTACAATAGCGATATTATCCAACTCCTTTTGTAAATGAAAAATATTTGAAGGCTTTATTTTCCTAAGTAATTCTATTGAATGACTTGAAAAATATATAGCAAGATTATACTCTGTAGCCAATTTTTGCAAAAAATCAACTAACCTCATGATTGCAGATGGATGCAATGCTAATTCAATTTCATCTATCAATATAAGCCGTACATCTTCAGACTTTGCAGGGCGAACAATGACAACATTCAACATATGCAATAAGCTAATCAACATATTTTCTCCTGCACTCATACAAAACTGATTAACTATTCCATTAGTTCCTTCAATGAAATATGGAATTCCTTTGAACGCTTTAAGTTGTGCTAATGTTCTATTTTTAATGCGTTTAAGATTTGTATAGAAATCATAATTTCCATGCAAAATATAACTTAAATTGCGCGAAACAAACGAATCTGCATCAGTTAAAATTGTATTATTAACTCTTTCAGCTTTTAGTAATGTATCATAATTTGCATCTATAAAACGCATTCCATGTATTATGCTACCTTCATAAAAACCTTTTAGAGATATTATATCAGTTGAACTACAACTCCATCCTCTACTGGCTTTTGTCCAAGAATTTTCTTTTCCATCATAGGATATTGTGATTTTACTATTAGATGAATAATCATGAGGTTGAAAAACATTGAATGCAGAGTTACGTACAACCTTAGAAATGACTGTCATGATAGTACTTTTGCCTGTTCCATTAGCTCCAGTTATAGCATAAAGTCCTGTTTCTATTGGTAGATTTAACTCAATATTATTGATGTTCTTTAATTGTTCTATTTTTATATTTAATTTATTATTCATAATTGTTCTGTCTTTGGACGCAAAATTAGGCATTTTATACTGAATGACAAAATGTTATCATAAAATAATACAACTAAAGTAATATTGAGGTGATACATAATTACCCCTGCTCTTGAATTATAAAACAGAGGTAATTATTTTTTTTACGAATTTTGCATCAATCACGGGATATACAGCAGCGCAAACTCCACCTTTCTCCGTGTGAGCAGCATGGCATGGCGTTTTCCCTTGTAACTGCAAAAAGCAATATATTCATGGTAGATGTTCCTGTCGCCAGCCTCCAACTTCTTTATCAAGGTGCTTTTGGGGATTGTCTTGCTACCCAAAAGCCGGTATGGACCCACGTTGTAGGCAAGCGTGGCGAGTAAAAGGCTGTCTTTCCCGAACTGCCGGAACATCGCGCAGAACTTCCGCAAGTCTTTCCGCAGAAGCACGTCCGCCTGCCGCTTCGTCATGGTTCGTGCCGAATATCTTTCGTCCGGCAGAATTTTGTGACCCCAACCCACGTATGGGTGGTGTTTTTCCGAGTGCCAGCCCTCAAAATATTTCGTGCAGCACACCGCCCTCTCGAAAAGTGGCAAACGGTAGATTGCCGCCTGCCCGTCCATTCCCTCTCGGCGGCTGATCCGTGCGGACACGGAACAGACCGCCATAAGCGAACAGAGCATTACCATGAATACACGCATCATTTCAGCAAGGGGCTGAAGTTGCCGATGGGAACGATGGTCAAACCGTCATCCTTTACATTCCGGTTGTTGAAGTCAAATTCCAGCTCGAAGGAGTTGCCGAAGTTGTCCTCCACCACCACAATAAAGTTGTGCGCCTCTTCGCCCTCCGCCGTGTAGTACAGGCGGAACTTTTCGTTCTCCAGCAGGTAGCGGTCGTTGGGCAGGAAGGTGATGCCGTTATCCATTTTCAACTTTCCTTCTCCCTCAAACTGAAAATAGCGGATGGTATAAAGCGTGTTAGCGAAGTCGCCCTCCTTTTTCAGTTCACAGCGGATTTCCACCGTCTGCCCCTTTGTCACCTTGTTCGGCACGGGCATGACCTCCACCGTGAAGGGATAGGACTGTTGGATGTCCATGTCGTCATCGCACGACACGAGGGTGAATGACACAGCGGCTATCAGGCATAACGCCACCACCTTAAAGATGTTTGTACTCTTGTTTCTGTTGTTCAGTATGTTCATTGTTCTTCGATTTTTAGATGATTGTTTTTCTGTTTTTTCGTTGTCCGTTGCAGGTACTCATTCAAGTCCTTGCAACCGTCATAGAGGGAGGAACGGTCGGCGACACGCGCCCCATACCGTTTGGCAAGAGCGTCAAGCGTCCGCCGTCCGGCTTCGTCACGGTCAAGGAAGCATCCGATGCGCCCGTAGCCGTCCAGCAATTCCGCCGCCTTCTCCACGTTGGCGACAGAGTTCAGAACAAGGCAGTCAGCGTTACCGGTTACGCCAAGCGTCACAGCGGAGAGAAAGTCCATGAAGCCCTCAAACACGAGGCACTCGTCAGCCGGGATTTCCTTCGTCCTTGCCAAAGACACATCTTTTGGCGGGATGCACCCCTTGAAAAATCGGCTTCGGACTTCATATCCACCTGCCATATTCAGGAAACCGACAGCAAAATACCGTTTTCCACGCACACTGTAGTTCAGACGGCAACAGTGACGGGATGTGATGGCGATGGGTATGCCACGTTCCGCCAGATAGTCCGTCAACGGTGAGCGAAGTAACGGAGCGACCTCCACATCCTCAAAGACGGGTTCGGTCGGCTTCGGGAGATAGGCGGGCTTTTCCCATCCGGCAACCGTCATATTGGCGGCTTCCGCTATGAACTTCGCTTGCTTCATGAAGTCATCGCTTTGCAGAAACTCCCCGGCAAGCGTGAAGATGTCGCCGCCCTTGCCCAAACCGAAGTCGTACCAGAGCTGTTTCGCCACGTTCACACGGAAAGAGGGTGTGCGCTCGCCCCTGTACGGGGCAAGATACCACAGCTCGTTACTGCTCCTTCTAACAGGCTCATGCCCCAGCCGTGCGAGAAAATCCGTAAGCGGCATCCTTCTGACAGCATCTATTTCCGTCCTTTCCATGCCCGTGTCAGTTGATGATGAACTTGATACCGACCCCGAACTGCGTGTGAAACTTCCGCGTGTCGCCACCCCAAAGGCAACGCTCCCGCAGATTGGCAAGCAGGGCTATACGGTCTGCCACGTAGCATTCCACATCGAGCGTCAGCGCGCCGCCGTAGATGAAGGCGTCCCGGTCGTGCAGCGTAGAACCGTCATGCAGCACCTTCGTTCCCCAGTTCACCGACTCATATCCGGCAAGAGCCGAAGCCCCGGCATAGACGAACACGATTTTTCGAGCGTCCGACAGTATCTTGAAGTAATAGCCGCCCTCCGCCGTGAACTGCGCCACGGGTATCTTGGTGTTCTTGTAAGGATTGTTTTTCAGGAGGTATTCGCCACCGAACACCCACTTGTTTCCCCTCTTCGTGTAGGTGGAAAGAGACGCCCCGAAACTGTAGCCGCCGTCCTTGCCACCGGGATTGAAACCGTCCGCCATGTCCGCCCTTACCTCGATGCCATGCATCTTCGGCAGACACCGCTGGGCGTGCGCCTGCCCCGTGAAAAGGGCAAGCGACGCGATGATTATTGCGATGTATTTTCTCATGGTCAGCGCACTTGAAGTTCGTTAATGGTGCTGGCTCGTACCAAATCCTCGTTCTCAATCACGAAGGACTGGTGACGGCCGCCGTTCTTCTCGTTCAGCTCCACCACGAGGCACTTGTCGTCGGGGATGGTGAACTTCGCCATCGTGAAGACCGTGCGCTCACTTTTTTTGCCCGGCACGAGAGTGGCGTAGTTCTGCGCACGGAGCGGCAGAATGATCTGCTCCTGCACGGCGGTACGTTTCGCCACCTTCTTGTCCACGATTTTCCAAGTGATGTAGTCCACATCGAAAGGCACGTTGCTCTGGTTCTTTATCTCCGTGTGGAAGTAGAGTAAGCCGTTGTGCGTGTAGATGCCTTTCAACAGGTATTGGATGCCGAAACGCTTGCAGCCGATATGCTTCACCTCGCGCTTGTTCTGTTTGTGGATGGACTTCATGATAAGGCGCACCAGCATCGGGCTTTCGCTGCCCAGCTCTTTCAGATAGATTTCCTGCGCATTGTTCGGGCGGTTCACCGTACTGCCGTCATGGATGAAATCGCACATCTCCACGTTGAGTAACAGCGGTTCGGCGGCGTACTTCACGTTGAAGGTGTAGAAACTGCCGTCCTCCGTGATGACGGACATATTCGTTTCGTTGGGAAAATTTCTCACGGTAGCCTTCACGCGGATGACGTTCTCCGCTCCGTCGGCTTTCCCGGCAATCAGGTCGGGCGAGCCTAAATCGACATAGCGCACCTCCGCCGGAAAAATGACGTGGACGGTCTTGTCATAGGTCACTTCCAGTCCGTGCGGCGGTATCATGCGGTCGAAGGTCAGCTTGCGCGACAGACCGTGATACAGGTCGCCGTCCGCCTCCTTCTGCGGATAGACCTCCTTCGTCAAGGTCGGCTGTTCACTTCCTTTGGTCGTTTCAACGGTTACATTCTCCTGCGCGTTGGCAGTTGCGATGCCCATAGCGAGGGCAAACATGATGATTACTTTTCTCATTACTTTTGGATTTTAGTGGTAAATGTTTTTTTGATTGATTGTTGTTTTCAGTCCTTTTCCTGATAGAGCATGACCCTGTACCCGGCTTTCAGATGCACCTTTACGGTTCGCATCTTCTTGGCGATGTACTGGCTCGTGCCTTGTATCAGCCCCTTGCCCAAATCGGAGGCGAGCTGCGCCCCGGCATTGGTGGAGATGTTGATGCTGCTCCCTAACGAGCCGCCCATGTTGGCGGCGACCTCCCTGACGGCGTTCATCTCCATCGAGTTCGGGATGAAGATACCGGGCTGTCCGTCCGTGTCATAGACCGCAAGCTCCACCGGGATAATCGTGCCATCGTATTCCAGCGAGGTGACCTCGATGTCGAGCCGCTCACCCTGTATCTTGCCCGTGCCGACCACCACTGCATTGCGTGGGATTGTTCTGCCCGCCACCGCCATAGGCTCCAGCAGGCGCAACCTTACCGTCTGTCCGTCCGTCACGCTCTGCGCACCATGCACACATGCCGGGATGGTATTCCGGTCCGATACCTCTGTAGTGCCGACAGCCGTGTTGAACCCCCGGTTGCGCTCCTGCGAGAAGGTGGCGACAAACTCCGCGTTGCTCATGGGCTGTGCAAGGGAGGAAACGACTTGGCGGGTCACTTGCCTTACGGGTGTCGCCGTGTTCTTCTTTCCCTTCTGCACGGTGGAAGGCTCTGCCGCCTGTTCCGGCTTTCCTCCGTTCTGACCGCCCATGTACTTTGCCGCCAGCTCATAGGACTTCTCCATAAGTGCCACCTGTTCGTCCATAGATGAAGTCCTGCCCTTCTCGCTTTCCAGTTCCGACTCCAGCGAGGCGATGCGCTCCAACAGCTCATCCATCTCGGCATTGTCGTTCTTCGGCTGTTCGTAGAAGTTGCCGAGGGTGGCGTTCAGGTCACGGTAGGCGGCTGCGGAGGATTGGATGGTCTGCGGCGTGGCGGGCTGTGCCTTTTCCTCTTTGCCGCCCGGATTGGCGAGGTCGAAGTCCGTCCCGTCCTCCGTTCCAGCTATCTCGCGGTCGAACATGTCGCCCAGCTGCCCGATGGCACGGTTGCGGCTCTCCAGACGCTCTTCCATCTCCCCATGCTCGTAGGCTTTCAACTTGTCGCCGATAATCTGCCGGTTCGCCTTGTCCGCGTCGGGCATCTCGGTGTTGTATCCGTCTGTTCCCGGCTGTTGCTCCTTGCCGGAGGACGGGGCGAATATCAGCCACATCGCCCCGATGAACACCAGCACCATAGCGGGCAGGACTATCATCTTCTGCCGTTTCAGCCGCTGCGCCTCGGTCAGCGGTTCGCGCCCCTTTTTCGGCTTTCCCGTGTCGGGAGCGGCTTTGTTCTCTTTCGTCGGTTCATTCTTCGTCTGTTCCATATAAATAAGGTGTTAAGTGATTGTCAGTTTCCACCGGGGTCGGCAGTTCCACCCGTCCGGCGTGTCCCGTTTCCATGCGTAAGCCGTCGTTCCTGCCGATGTCATAGACGGCTCTGCCGAAGGTGTAGAGGGCAAGCACCGCGAAGGCGGCGAGCATCCCCAGTACGATGCGGCGGCGTGTTTCCGGCGGCAAACCGTCCAGATACCCTTTGAGCCTTGCCACCAGCCGTTTCCGTTTGTCGTGGAGCTTCCAGTACACGCCCCACATTGTTTTTCTGATACTTTTTACTTTCCGTTTCATAATCCGTTACCGTTTGATAGTCTGTAAATCCTTATTCTCGATGATGGTGAAACCCTCGATGGTGAAGCCGTTGGGATTGTCGTCCGACCGTGATGCGTTCAGCAGGCGGCAGGTGGTCACGAGGCTGCGCTCGGTGACGTTGCTTTGCCGGATGATTTTCTGCGTGGCGTAGGTCACGGCTCGGTAGGGATAGGCGTTGAAGTCACACACCACGCTGTCCACCTTCAACACTTGGTTGATGTTTCCGGCGATGATGCGGTTGTAGTACCCCTTCTCGGCGAAGTCCGAATAATAGTGGTACACGCTCTTGTCTGCCAGCAGCAAGGCACGTTTTACGTTGTGTTCAATCGCGCTTTTTTCAGGTGACAGCGTGAAGAAAAGCTCGTGGAAGCGGCGCACATGCTCCCGTGCCTCCGCTGGACGGTTCTGCGACAGATCCTGCGACAGCGCAAGCATCAGCGACTTGCCGTTGTCCAACACATAGATTTTCTCCCGTTGCTTCTCCGCGAAACGGTAGGAGTTCCACACGCTCCACACCGTCACCACGGTGCACAGCGAGAGGAAGACGATACCGAACAGGCGTATCTGCCTGAACGATGATTCGATGTTTTTAAGTGACTTAAATTCCATTGTTGTTTATTCGTTTTTAATTGTCAGTTGATTATTTCAGCAGTTTCCCGGCACGTCCGACCACGTTTCCTGCGGCTGCACCCGCCACGCTGCCCGCCATGCTTCCGGCTCGTCCCGCCATCTGGTTCACGTTGCGACCGTAACCGCCCATGCCTCCGGCTTGGATAATCCAGCCGGCAACGGTGGGAATGGTGAAGTATCCGATGATGCCGATGCAGAGGAACACGATATACACCCCGTCGCTCGAATCCAGCGAGAAGTTCGGGTCTGCCTGCATCCGCTCGATGTCGCTTTGCAGCATCAGCACCTGTATCTTCGCCAGTATGGTGCTGAACATGTCCGACACCGGAAGCCACAGATAGACCTGTATGTAGCGGCATATCCACTGCGTGAGCGTGCTTTGGAAACCGTCCCATACCGACAGGGCGAAGGCTATCGGACCGAGTATCGCCAGCACCACGAGAAAGAAGGTGCGGACGGTGTCTATCACGAGGGCGGCGGCTTGGAACAGCAGTTCCAGTATCTCGCGGAAGAAGTCGCGGATACTCTTCTTCATGTTGTACATTCCCCGGTCGATATACATTCCCGCCATCGTCACCATGTCGGAGGGCGACCAGCCGAGTTCCTCCAGTTGCTTGTCAAATTCCTCGTTGGACACGAGGTAGGCGGTTTCGGGGTTGCGTACCATCGCCTCGTATTCCAGCTTGTCCTTCTGCTCCCGGTATCGGTTCATGTCCAGCGTTTCCGCCTCCAGCATCTTTGCCGTGCCCTGTACGACGGGTGAGAGGATGCTGTTTATCGTGCCCAGCACCACAGTCGGGAAGAACATGATGCACAGACCGATGGCAAAAGGACGGAGCATCGGGAATACGTCTATCGGTTCGGCTCTCGCCAGCGACTGCCATACCCGGTAGGCGACGTAGAACAGCGCACCCAGCCCGGCGATGCCTTTCGCCACACCCGCCATGTCCCCACATAGCGGCATCATCTGCTCATAAAGTGAGCGTAAAATCTGATGAAGGTTATCGAACTCCATAGGCTTACCAGTATCTTTCGTTCATGTTCCCGTACAGCCCCATGATGCGGTCGAGGTCGTTCTTTTTCTTCGCACGCAGATAACTCACGGAGATGTTCTTGTTGGTGTAATAGCTCACAAGGTTGCGGTAACGCTTCATTTTGGAGTAGCAGCGTTCCACCACGTCCATGCGCTCCTTGTCGGTCATGGAGAGCGTGGTGATGTTCACCACATTCTTCAGTTCCGTCAATACTTCGTTGCTCTCTTCCAGCAGTTTCGTGTAACCGAAAGCGATTGCCGACAGCTCTTCTGGTCTGAAATTTCCATCACGGAGCATCCTTTGGAAACTGTTTACATAAATGTCGGTGATGTCGCCTACCATCAGGATGGTCTGCTGCACCTTGCGGGCGTCCTTGACGAGATTGTTCACCGATTTGAGGGCATCGTAATACTTTTTGCCCTGCTGATAGATTTTCACCGTTTCCTGAAAGTTGCTCACCATGTTCGTGGCAGTCTTGGAGGTATGGATGATGTTTTTGGAGGCATTGATGATACCCTGCGCCAGATTGCCCGGATCGCTTACGACCCACTGTGCGCTTGCCCTGCCTGCGAAAAGCAGGCACAGGCAGATAATCATTGTTATTCTTGTTCTCATGTTACTTTGGATTTTAGTGGTTGTTATTCTTCTGTCGGGTGTCCCGGCTGCGGTTTCACCCGCACATAGTCGCCGCCCGGCGAGAAGGTCAGCACGTCCGTTGCCTCGTTGTAGGACACGTCGATGCGGAAGCCGGTGTTCATGAACAGGTTGTCGTTTTCCTCCTGCAAGAGATAGGTTTCCGGTTTCAGCTTGCGGCGCAGACCGCTCCGGCGGAACACCGTCACCTTGTAGGCTTCGCCCTCCTTGTAGATAAGCACATCGGGCTTCCCCTCCACGCTCTCCCAGTTCCCGCACAGCATATCACGGCGGTTATCGACCACATCGCAGGATTGCAGCATCATGACCGCCAATCCGATCAGGCACTTGCTGACTTGCAGCATTTTAACTTTTGATAAATTCATACGCATTTCTTGTTTTTAGCTGATGATTAAATGATTAACTTTTGGTTCTCCGCTTCTCGGCAAGTTGCCGGATGGCGGCTTCGATGTCGCCGCCCAACTTCTCCGCCAGACGGTAAACCTCCACTTTCTCCGTTTCCTCGGTGGTGTACGCCAGATATTCTTCTGCACTGACCTCGGTGGCATAGACCGCCGATTGTGTGCCACCCAAGCCTATCCACACCTCCTTGTAGAGCCGTGAAGGGTTGTTCGCCATGTTGATGGAGAGTATCTGCCCTTTCTCCTTTTCCGTCAGTCCGAGCAACGCCTGTATCTGGTCGAACTTGTTCATGTACTTGCGCTGGTCGAGAAGTATCTTGCAGTCGGAGTTGTTGATGATGCTCTCCTTGACCACGGGAGAGGAAATGATGTCGTCCACCTCCTGCGTCACCACGATTGCCTCGCCGTAATATTTTCTGACCGTCTTGTACATATAGCGCAGATATTCAGCCATGTTCGCTGAAGAGAGAGCCTTCCAAGCCTCTTCCACAATAAGCTGTTTCCGTACCCCTTTTAGTCGCCGCATCTTGTTGATGAAGGCTTCCATGATGATGATGGTCACGACGGGGAACAGTTCGCGGTTTTCCTTAATCGAATCTATCTCGAAGACAATGAACCGCTTGCCGAGCAGGTCGATGTTCTCCGTGGAGTTGAGCAGGAAGTCGTAGCGTCCGCCCCGGTAATACTGCCGCATGGTGGTGAGCATGTTGTCGATGTTGAAGTCGGACTTCTCCACCTTGATGTCACGCTGTGCCAGTTCCTTGCGGTAGTCGTCACGCATATACTCGTAGAAGGTGTTGAACGACGGCACGATGCTACGGTCGGATTGGATGCGCTCAATATAGGCACTCACGGCACTGCCCAGCTCGCCGCTCTCCGTCTTTGTCACCTTGTCGTCCTCCGACTTCCAGAGCGTCAGCAGCAGGGTCTTGATGCTGTCCTTCTTCTCCACGTCGAAGATGTAATCGTCGGTGTAGAACGGGTTGAACGATATGGGCTTCTCTTCCGTGTAGGTGAAATACACGCCGTCCGCTCCGCCTGTCTTGCGTCGGATCATGCCGCACAAGCCCTGATAGGAGTTTCCCGTGTCCACCAATACCACATGTGCGCCTTGCTCATAATATTGGCGCACGAGGTGGTTCATGAAGAAAGACTTGCCGCTGCCCGAAGGACCCAGCACGAACTTGTTGCGGTTGGTCGTGATACCCCGCTTCATGGGCAGGTCGGAGATGTCAAGGTGCAGCGGTTTTCCCGTGAGCCTGTCCACCATCTTGATGCCGAAGGGCGAGAGCGAGTTGCGGTAGTTGGTTTCCTCTGTGAACAGGCACACCGCCTGTTCGATGAAGGTGTGGAAACTCTCTTCCGCCGGGAAGTCCGCCGCATTGCCGGGTATCGCCGCCCAGTAGAGTGTCGGGCAGTCGATGGTGTTGTGGCGCGGCACGCATTCCATGCTTGCCAACTGGCTGCCCACGTCGTTCTTGATATGCTTCAGTTCCTCCGCATCGTCGCTCCACGCCATGACGTTGAAGTGTGCCCGTACCGAGGTCAGTCCGTAGGAATGGGCTTCGTTCAGGTATTGGTCTATCCACTCGCGGTTGATGCTGTTGCTCCTTGAATAGCGAGATAGCGACTGCATGTTACGGGCGGACTTCTCGAACTTATGCAAGGTTTCCTCACTGTTGTCTATCAGCACATACTGGTTGTAGATATGGTTGCAGGAGAGCAGAAGCCCCACCGGGGAGGCGAATGACAGTCGGCAGTCACTCCGGTCGGTGGAGAGCTTCTCGTAACGGGTGTCGGTAGCCACCTTGCCCGGCAGGTCTTCCGCGTCGGAGAGGGTGTGCAGACACAGGCGGTTGTCGCCGATGCGCATCTCCCTTGCCGAAAGCTCGATGTCCTGCAAGGTGGTGTCACCTTCCGACATGAGCGAGAAGTAGCGTTCAATAAGTCCCGTATTTCCCTCAGTACCCACAATCTCATCGGTGGAGAGGCGGCGCAGCCTGACAAGCCCGCTGTCGTTCATGATGCGCTCGAACTGTTCGCAGGCTTCCAAGAACTTGGTCGTGGTTTCCCTGTCCAGCTCCTTCGGGATGATATGTCCCCGGCACAGCGTGCTGAAATTGCTCTGCATCCGGTTACGCTCCTTTGTTGTCTTGGTCAGGTAGAGGTAGCAGGTGTGTTTCAGGTACGGACGCTCGTTGAAGTGACGCTCGAAAGAGCGGCTTAAAAAGCTCATGTCGTCCTTCTGAAGCTCCGGTTTGTAGCGTTCCTTGATGAACCAGTCCTGTTTGTGGACGACGGAGTAGTCCGGCAGCACCTTGATAGCCTTGCACCAGCAACTGTGTATCGCCTCGTACTCCGCACCCGTCACGGTGTAAAGTTCCGGCAGTTCCACCTCGAAAGCCACCGTGATGTCGGCGTCCTTTGAGATGATGCAGCCATGCTCCACCGCTAAAAGTGGGAACCTGTTTTCCAGTGTTGTCATTTTCGATGTATTCCTCATTGTCTTTCTTCCTTTCGTTGTCGTTTGAACAGACGGGGTATCCGCCGCCGGTTGATAAGGTATCGGGGATGGCTCCGTGCCGCTCCTAATTTCATCAGCCCGTGTTCGCCGTACCGGGCGTTCAGCGCGAAGGTCTGCCATACAAGGAGGGAGGACGATGCCGCGCCGAAGCCGATACATATCCACTGGTCGATACCGACCATGTAGAGGATGACGAACAGGACGAAGAGAGCCAGCAGACCTCCGCAGAAGATGAAGAGGTACTGTGCCTTCAAGCCCTTGAACTCTACCGGACGGCCGATACCCTTGTTGATTGGGTATTCAGCCATACATTATTTATTAAAGGAAGAATGAGCGCAGGATGGTGGCGGCAACAATCAGGAAGATGCACGCGCCGAACCACGAGGCGGCTGTCTTGCTGGTGTCGGGGTCGCCCGATGAAAACTTGCCGTACACTTTTACGCCCCCGATAAGCCCGACGACTGCACCGATGGCGTATATCAGTTTAGTTCCGGGGTCGAAATAAGAACTCACCATAGAGGTGGCTTCGTTGATGCCCGCGATGCCGTTTCCCTGCGCGAAAGCGGAGGCGGTTGCGGCGATGACAAGTGCCGCGGAGAGGATTGCTTTTCTGTTTTTCAAGATGTTCTTGTTCATAAACTGTTCTTGTTTTTTGCCGTCAAAAGGGTGGATGGTCCTTTGTCGGGCGGTTGATACTTTGTTTCTTTACTTTGGTTTTAGTGGATGCCCGTTTGTTTCCACGGACGTGGGCGTGTCCGTTGCGGATAGGGATGCGCCTTGCGTTTCCTCGCCGCGTGGGTTGATGTCATTCTTTCATGTTCATTTCTTTTATTGTTGTCATACATAGTTGCGAATGTCGAACTCCTCGATGTTGTCCGGCACGACGAACTCCTTTTCAGGTTTCTTCAGCCGAATCTCGATAAGCCCCTTGATGCGGATGCCTATCTCCGAAGAGCCTTCCATCATTTTCTCGTACAACTCCGTGCCCTCCATGTCGGTGAACACCTTCGCCGCCTTTTCACGTTCCGCCTGTGTCGCGTCCGGGTTCTTGGCGGTCTTGCAGGCGTCGTCAATCTCGTCAAAGCTGCTGCCCGAAGCCCGTGGCGTGTCCGAGGCGTCCTCTTCCGGTTCGTCGTCCCCGTATCCCAGTTCCTCCGGCGGTATGCTCGTGAAGGTCTCATCGAGTTTTTCCTCCGGAACTTGTGCCGGGCGGGATGCGTTTCCCGTTTTTCCGTCGTCAAAAGTAGCCTCTTCCTCCGACAGCTCAATGCCTTTTTCCATAGTGGCGGCTTCTTGCGTCGGTATGGCAGCGGTTGTCCGGGTGGATGCCATCCTGAAACGGCTCTTGCCGATGATGTCCGCCTTTTCCGCAGGGACTTCCTCGTGTGCCGCTATGCGTTTAGCCTCATTCCCGTCCAGTGACCGCCATAATCCGACAATGCCCTTGAAGAAGCGGACAATCCGCGTGTCCATGATGCGCTCGTAAAGGAGCAGGAACAGGAACCAGAGGTTGCAGCCGACCGATACCGCCAGCAGAATGTCTGTCATGCTGATTGTGTAATTCATATCCTTCCGTTTTTGGTTAGAATACTGAATTATAATTTCGGGCATAAAGGCTCTTTATCGCATCCTCGCACTGGTTGAAGTGATGCGTCAGCACATGGTCGATGTAAGCGGACAGCATAAGCCGGTCATGCCCGATTACACGGGTGATACACATGATACGCTCGTGGTACTCCGGGCGCACATACGCCATCTTCCCCTCACGTGCCTTTACTTCCGAGTCACGGATGAACAGACGTTCATAGTCCTTCTCGCAGCATTTGCCGCTTACCGGGACAGGCGACAGGATTTCCACACTCGCCTGCACTTGGGCAAACATACCTCCGCAGTCTTGCTGTGGTCTTTTTTCATTCGGTGTCATTTCTTTTTCCATTTTCAAATCAGATCTTCACGTTGTTTCTTGTACAGTTCGTTGATTCTCTCCTTGTGCTGTTCCAGATGTTGGCGCAGCACGGTATCCACATAGCCGCCCACCGAGATTTCACCTCCGGCGATGTCGTTCACGATTCTGAGGATTTTGCCGTGGACATCGCGGCTGATATAGACACACTGGCGGGTCTTTATCTCGTTGCGGCGCAGGAACAGCTCGTTATAGTCCTCATCCTGCCTTTTCCGGCGGCCACTTTCCCTCTGCGCTTTTTCCCGTGTTACTGGTTGCACAGGAGGTGGTTCCGGTGCGGCGGTGTCCTCTTCGGTCGGTGCAGCTGCGGGTACTTCCTGTGCGGGGCGCAGTGTCCCGTCCTGTGTGCGCCGCCCGATGGAAGCTAACAGCAGTTCCTCGTCGATGCCTTCCGTGTTCACTTTCCTGCTGCCCATGCTCACTGCGGTCTGATGATGTCGCTTATCTCTTCGGAAAACTCCCGGATGCCACTCCCTTTCAGCAGTGCCGTGTCCATCGGGAAGATGGTGGAGCGGAAAACGCTCTTGCGCTCTTCCGAAAGGTCACGGCGGAACTTCTTGCTGTCGGGCAAGCGGGTGGAAAGTACCGGAAAGCCCATTTCGGCTATCACTTCCTCGTAGATGCCGTACAGGTCGTTCCTCTCCCTGCCGTCCACCATCGTCCAAAACAGATAAAGCCCCTTTGTTTTCGCCTGTCCGGTAGTCATCAGCCTGTCGCGGAACATTGTGACGAATTTCAGGGTACTCTCCACAACAAAGCGGTCGGCACTCAGCGGAGTGAAGATGTAGTCCATCTGCGAGAGCGTCTTTATCACGCCGTTACTACGGAGTGTGCCGGGCATGTCGAAGAACACCACGTCGGGTTTCACGTCCTCAGTGGCAATCATCCTCTCGGCATCGTCGAGGGCGTTCACCGCATTGCTCTTGACGATGGTGTAGGCGTTCTTTTTCATCCGGCGGAAATGGTCGCAAGCGAGAGCCTTGAAGTAGGTGCTGCTGTCGATAAGCCCCATTTCGTGTTCGCGCAGCCCGTGGATGCTGTGCTGCGGGTCGTCGCAGTCCACGACGGCGACATTGTAGCCTTTCACGTTGTGCAGGTAGCTGGCGGCAAGTGCCGTGACAGTGGATTTGCCGATGCCACCTTTCTGTGTTGCGAATGCAACGAAGATTTCCTTACTCATAGTTCCATTTATTTTAATTGTTGAAGATTTCTTTTTCTATTTATATGCGGATTTGGTTGCTACATTATCCGCTTCAGTGAACAGACACATGGGCGGGTCATCGCGTATCCGGTTCTGTGGTGAAGCGGTGCGGCGAACAAGTGATGAATGACGACACTGCGTCATGAAGTCATTGAATCTGTACTTCACCAGATTGTCGGATAACCGGGGTTCCGACGGTTCGGGTATCCGCTTCGGCAAGTATCCGCCGAAGCGATTGTCCGGGTATTTGAATGTTCCTTTTCTCATATTTTCAAATCGTTCGTTTCTTGAATCATGCTGCAAATAAACAAGTATATTTTGGAACCTGTATCACTTCTCCGGCAAGTGGCAGCACGTTGCGCCGGTTGGCAGTCATTGACCGGGTCAAGCATCTGTCCAATACAGCTTTAAGGGCGTAACTTTGCCCCCCGGACAGCAGGGTTCGCCGATGGTGCGCGGCCCGGAGTCCTGAAAGGTATCTTCCCATCCGTCCCCTGACGGATTTTTATGTTCACCTGAACATAGCAAGGTATGTTTTCAGCCGCTCAAAATATTTTGAGCATCCCGGAAAACGCCTTGCCCTTGCAGGGGGCGGGCTTTCCCTCCGAAGTCGGAAAGCCTTTCAGAACTGCGGTGCTGTGATCCGAAGCGGCGGCTTATGCCGTCAATCCGCTAAATCCAAAGTAATATGAAAGAGAAAAGGAAAAGCAAAGCAGGGAGAAATCCCAAACTTGATCCGGCGGTGTACCGTTACACCGTCCGTTTCAACGAGGAGGAACACAATCGTTTCCTCGCCATGTTCGGAAAATCGGGTGTCTATGCACGGTCGGTTTTCCTCAAAGCGCACTTCTTCGGACAGCCGTTCAAGGTGCTGAAGGTGGACAAGACGCTGGTGGACTATTACACCAAGCTATCGGATTTTCATGCGCAGTTCCGCGCCGTGGGTACGAATTACAACCAAGTCGTGAAGGAACTGAGGCTGCATTTTTCAGAGAAAAAGGCGATGGCGTTGCTCTACAAATTAGAGCAACACACCGTCGAACTCGTGAAACTGAGCCGCCGGATTGTGGAACTTTCAAGGGAAATGGAGGCGAAATGGTCGCAAAAATCAGTGTAGGAAACTCGTTGTACGGCGCGATTGCCTATAACGGGGAGAAGATTAACGAGGCGCAGGGGCGGTTGCTTACGACCAACCGCATCTACAATGACGGTTCGGGAAAGGTGGACATCAACAAGGCGATGGAGGGTTTTCTCACCTTCATGCCGCCACAGATGAAGGTGGAGAAGCCGGTGGTGCATATTTCGCTCAACCCACATCCGGAGGATGTGTTGACCGATGCGGAATTGCAGGATATAGCCCGCGAGTATCTGGAAAAACTCGGTTTCGGCAACCAGCCTTATCTTGTTTTCAAGCACGAGGACATCGACCGCCACCACCTGCACATCGTGACGGTGCGGGTGGACGATAACGGGAAATGTATCAGCGACAAGAACAACTACTATCGTAGCAAACAAATCACCCGTGAGCTGGAGAAGAAATACGGGCTGCACGGCGCGGAGCGCAGGAACCGCCGGCTTGACACGCCGCTAAGCAAGGTGGACGCATCGGCAGGTGATGTGAAGAAGCAGGTGGCTGGCACTGTGAAGGCTCTGAACGGGCAGTACCGTTTTCAGACGATGGGCGAATACCGTGCGCTCCTTTCCTTATATAATATGACGGTGGAGGAAGCGAGAGGCAACGTGCGCGGACGGGAGTATCACGGGCTGGTTTATTCCGTCACGGACGACAAGGGTAACAAGGTGGGCAACCCGTTCAAGTCCTCGCTTTTCGGGAAGTCCGCAGGTTATGAAGCCGTACAGAGAAAATTTATCCGTTCCAAATCAGAGATTAAGGACAGGAAGCTCGCCGACATGACGAAACGCACCGTTCTTTCCGTGCTGCAAGGCACTTATGACAAGGACAAATTTGTATCCCAACTCAAAGAGAAGGGCATCGACACCGTACTGCGCTACACGGATGAAGGGCGTATCTATGGAGCGACGTTTATCGACCACCGCACAGGATGTGTACTGAACGGCTCTCGCATGGGCAAGGAGCTTTCGGCGAATGCCTTGCAGGAACACTTCACCCTGCCATACGCCGGACAACCGCCGATACCGTTATCCATCCCTATGGATGCTGCGGACAAGGCATACGGACAGACCGCATACGACCGTGAAGACGTATCGGGCGGAATGGGCTTGCTCACTCCCGAAGGTCCGGCGGTAGATGCTGAGGAAAAGGCTTTCATCCGGGCGATGAAGCGCAAAAAGAAGAAAAAGCGCAAGGGCTTGGGTTTGTAATCGGAGTATCAACAATTAAAAAATCAATGTATGTCACAACAAGAAGACGATTTGAGGGCATTGGCGAAAATCATGGATTTTCTGCGTGCCGTGAGTATTATTTTAGTGGTTATGAACGTGTACTGGTTCTGTTACGAAGTCATCCGGCTGTGGGGCGTGAACATCGGTGTGGTGGACAGAATCCTTCTGAACTTCGACCGCACGGCGGGGCTGTTCCATTCCATACTGTACACAAAGCTGTTTGCCGTCCTGCTGCTTGCCCTGTCCTGTCTGGGTACAAAGGGGGTCAAGGGAGAGAAAATCACTTGGGGAAGAATATGGACGGCACTCGCCGCCGGGTCCGTGCTGTTTTTCCTAAACTGGTGGATACTGGCTCTGCCGCTTCCGATTGAGGCGGTGATGGGGCTGTATGTCCTTACCATCGGTACGGGCTATGTCTGCCTGTTGATGGGAGGTCTGTGGATGAGCCGTCTGTTGAAACACAATTTGATGGAGGATGTTTTCAACAACGAGAACGAGAGTTTCATGCAGGAAACAAGACTCATCGAAAGCGAGTATTCGGTCAATTTGCCGACACGCTTCTATTACAAAAAGCGTTGGAACAACGGTTGGATCAATGTGGTGAATCCCTTCCGTGCGTCCATCGTGTTGGGTACGCCGGGCAGCGGCAAGTCATACGCCGTGGTAAACAATTTTATCAAGCAACAGATTGAAAAGGGCTTCTTGATGTACGTGTATGACTTCAAATTCAGCGACTTGTCCACCATTGCCTACAATCATCTGCTGAACCACCCTGACGGCTACAAGGTGAAGCCGAAGTTCTATGTGATCAACTTCGACGACCCGCGACGCTCTCATCGGTGCAATCCCATTCACCCGGATTTTATGGAAGATATTACGGACGCCTACGAGAGTGCCTATACAATAATGCTCAACCTCAATAAAACGTGGGTGCAAAAGCAGGGTGACTTCTTTGTGGAATCACCTATCATTTTGTTCGCCAGTATTATATGGTATCTTAAAATCTATCAGAACGGGAAATATTGCACGTTTCCCCATGCCATCGAATTTTTGAACCGCCGCTACGAGGATATTTTTCCGATACTGACTTCCTATCCCGAACTGGAGAACTACCTTTCCCCGTTCATGGATGCGTGGCTCGGAGGGGCTGCGGAGCAGCTCATGGGGCAGATAGCGTCGGCAAAAATTCCGCTTTCGAGGATGATTTCACCGCAGCTCTATTGGGTGATGTCGGACAGCGAGTTTACGCTGGACATCAACAATCCCGAAGAGCCGAAAATCCTATGCGTGGGCAACAATCCCGACCGTCAGAATATCTACGGGGCGGCTCTCGGATTGTATAACTCCCGCATCGTGAAGCTCATCAATAAGAAGGGGATGCTGAAGTCGTCGGTCATCATAGACGAGCTGCCGACGATATATTTCAAAGGGTTGGACAATCTTATAGCTACCGCCCGAAGCAACAAGGTTGCCGTGTGTCTGGGATTTCAGGATTTCAGCCAGCTGGTGCGCGACTACGGTGATAAGGAGGCGAAAGTGGTGATGAATACGGTCGGTAACATTTTCTCCGGGCAGGTGGTAGGTGAAACGGCAAAGACACTATCGGAACGATTCGGTAAGGTGTTGCAGAAACGGCAGTCTATCTCCATCAACCGGCAGGATGTTTCCACCTCCATTAACACGCAGATGGACGCGCTTATCCCGCCCAGCAAGATTTCCGGTTTGACGCAGGGAATGTTTGTCGGTTCGGTGTCCGACAACTTCAACGAGCGTATCGAACAGAAGATTTTCCACTGCGAGATTGTGGTGGATGCCGATAAGGTAAAACGGGAGGAAAGTGCCTACAAGAAAATCCCCGTTATTACCGATTTCACTGACGCAGACGGCAACGACCGCATGAAGGAAACGGTGCAGGCAAATTACCGGCGCATCAAGGAGGAGGTGAAGCAGATTGTTCAGGAGGAATTGGAGCGCATCGCGGGCGATGACAACCTGAAGCATCTGTTGCAGCAGAAGTAACCTATTAAAATAAGGGAGGATAGCTAAAATCCTCCCTTATTTTAATATTCCTCCAAAAGTTTATTTTGACGTAAATCTTCAATGTAACATGCTAAGTTACTTGAAACTTTATTAAATACTTTATCAAGATATGGGATGATATTTTCCAAATTCAATTCCAACTCTAACGGGAAACTATGATATTGATGTAAAAACCTTGTGATGTCATTTCTTTCTGAAACAGATAAAAGCAAAAATGGATTACTGTTTTTATAATATACCATTGCTGAAAGATGAATAAAAGCGCATCCTAATTTATAAACAAAAAAAGGCCAGCCATAAAATTTATCAGCTAAATCCACCATTTGTTTATCGGTCACGACTTTCTTTGTATTGGGATAAGACCATTTTATTCCCTCCAAAGTTTGGTTTATAAAATGCTCTCTAAGGTTTAAGTCGCTAATTGACAACAAAAACATAACTCTTACCATAGAATCTAATTCTTGACGCAGAATAGATATTACCTGCCCATATAATTGTTGTTGCAACAAAATATTTATAGCGCAAGAATGTTCTCCTGACCTTTGAGTAACTATATCGCAAAATAAATTAATATTATTTGTTTTCATTGTTGAGTGATTTCGCTTATAAGATATAGGATTTACTATTGGTTGCCACATATATCTGATGCGGCATTTCTTTTTCGTTGTATATTATTGTATGGTTGTCGCACAAGGTCATTCCCAGCCTTTCAACCACACGGATGGATGCCACGTTTTCCGGTCGGATACTGCAACAGACAGTTTTCAGTTCCAGCTCTCCAAAGGCGTATTCCAAACACGCGCGGGCGGCTTCCGTACCGTAACCGTTATGCCAGTATGTGTTATCGAGTATATAGCCAAGCTCGACAGTCTCGTTCCCGTTTAGGGTACTATTCATCAGACCGGCTTGTCCTATCAATGCGCCGCTTTCTTTCAGTATGACGGCAAAATATCCGAACCCGTCCTTGCGGTATCGGATGAGTTGCCTGTTTATCCATTTGCGCACGTCCTTTTTGGTAAAGCCGTGTTCCCAAGCGTACATGACTTCCGGCTTTCCCATTATGGCAAGGAGTGCGTCCATATCCTTACGGGTTATCCTGCGGATAAGCAGCCGTTCCGTTTCCATGACGACCAGCGATGCGGAATAGGTCTTTATCTCAAATCCGTCCTCTTTCCATTCCTTCACAAGCCTGTTGATCGTTTCTTCCACCAGACTGTCATAAGCGGCATCGGGAATAACCTTTATAAAAAAGGTGTCACGGGTTTCTTTCATGACCCATTCGTTGATGTCTTTCAGTTCCTTGCCTTCGGGAATGTAATTCTTGTGTATCATGAACTCGTTGATGTTGTCCGCCAACAATTCTTCCAACTGATAACGGATGTCATCCTCCAGTTCGGCAAATGGTATGGTTTCCTCTTCATAGATGCCTTCTATTAAAACATCATCCTCTTCCATATCCTCGTCCGGTGTCTGATTGCCCCGTTTCATGTCCAACATATCCTGCGCGAACTGCCCGGATTCCTTGTCCTTGTACTTCTTGGCATATTTTTCCAGCAGTTCCCAGTCCTGACGGCTCATCGGGCATTTGAAAACGGCTCGTTCCACCTCGTTACAGCGCACCATGTCCGCCTTCACATCATCGGGAAGCGACCGGCATTCCTTGCAGATATGCCGCGAGTGTCCTTTGCCGCTGAATTGCTCGTTGGCTTTGTACTCGCTACAAATCCGACAGTAATGCCCCTGTTGTTTCTTCTTTTTCGCCACCATACCCCGTTATTATATCAACAGTTCTTTTCCTTTATCGGTAAGACGATATTTCTGCCGGGGATGTTTCGGATTTTCCGGGTAAATAGGCTCTACCAAATTCTGCCTTATGGCTGGATACAGATATAGTTCTAAAAAATTACTTTTGTCCTTTAATCCTATCACACACATAATCTCTTTGGTTGAAAGTGTCTGTGTGCCGATTGCAGACAACACCTTTTCCACCTGTGGGGTAACTGTGGGGTGACTGTGGGGTAACTGTCGGGTAATTGTCGGGTCGTGCCCCACAGTTTTTCGGGTATAGCGGAAAATAACCCATACACTATTTCCATCTGTATGAAACTCCGGATCGGGAATGCCGACACGCCGGCATTCGCTTATCATAAGCCCGATGCCTCGTCCCCAGCTTTCCAGAACCTCGCTTTTATACAGAACATTCGCAATAATCAGGTTTTGAGGTTCTGAATTATGCCCGCTCAATAACTTTTCCATTGTTATATCCGGCGGAAAAGTTCCACTGTTCTCAATCTCCACACGGTCATCATAGATGGCAATTCCTACCGAACTGCCGGGACGGTGGTATGAGCGGTGGCAAAGGGCATTTGTGCAGCATTCCCTCAATGCCTTGTAAGGAATCTCAAGCTCTTCCTCCCGATACAAGCCTTCAACTTTGCCCGAAAGGGAAAGATGCTTGAAAAAGAACGACATTGCAGTGTCCAGCAGTGTGTAGATATTGCCAGTGGTACGCTGATTGTCTATAAACTCGTCTTTTGTAGTTCCTTTGAAACGCGCCAACCGAAGCAGGCACTGGGGATAGAAGTAAAAATCACGACCGAACAAGACTGCGGAAGCATTATTCAGTTTTCCGTCATGTAACAGGTTGAATTTTTCGAGTATGGTCGGCAAATCCTCCCTTATGGTGGCTTCGGGTAGGCGACCGCACCGGATGCCTCCACGTACCGCTCCCATAATGGCATGTTCATCAAGGTCAGTAACTTTGATGTCGGGATTCGTCATCGCCTCCCAAGCGTATTTCCCACCTCGCTGCATAAGCAGTTGGTTATATACGTCTTGCGGCATGGAGGATGTCACGCTCTCCAATCGAAGATAAGCCCGTCCCTTATAGGAGAACGGACGCATATAACGTTGGCTGTCCGCAGACAAGGCTATCACACTCTTGTCTGTATTTTGGATACTGATATACGAAACTTCGAGTGTGGCAAATGGTTCAAAACGCCGGATGGCTTCCGCAATATCACGCTTCGTCTTGTCGCTCACTTCCTGCCCGATGATCTTTCCTTTGTCGGTCACACCGAACAACACCGTGCCACCTTCGCTGTTAAGGAAAGCGCAGAGCGTTTCCATGCCGCGCTCCAACTGCCCGGTGGTTTCCTTGAACTCCACCTGCCCGTTTTCCTTTTCGGCTATCAGTTGTTTTACTATATCGAGGTTGTCTATGTTCATATTCAATTCGTAACAATTGTACAAAGATAGCGTTTTTCGCTGAAATTCGGGGCAATAGCGCGCCGAAAACGCCCTTTTTCGTATAGATTTTACTCAAACGGGAGAACAGCATGATACCATTCTCCCGCTTATACCTGATTTTATCTTCTCATACGTTCCAGCTCTTCATCGCGCAGCATTCTCTCGTTCAGTTTCTCCTGCATCTTGTCGAGGAAATAGGTACGGCTTTCGTTTTTCCGACGTTTGATGTCGGTATAGAAGCGGTAGCAATCCTTCGACTCAATACCGAATATCTTGTAGAGAATCGGGGCGAGCTGTTTTAGCGGCATATTGCCGTTGTTGATACAGCCCATCTCGTCTATGCCGTAGATAAGTTCCACGAGGTCGATGGCGTTGCCCGTCCAAAGAAGGCTGGCGGTGGTTTCTGTTGCGTTGTTGGCGGATATTAGTGGTGGCACTTGGGGCGTGGCAAGGAATTTCTGCATCTTTCTTACGAAAGACAGAGCCTTGCTGACGTAGGCGGCAATCTCTCTTCTTTCTTCTGACAGATTACGCACCGGATGGTGCTGCAACTCGATTTCGATGTAGGCAAGCGCGATGACGGTAAGGTTCATGTCCATGCCGCCGTTGCACAGTTCTATTACTTGGGTGGCGAAAGCCGTGTATGCTTTTTCCATATTGCAGTCTCCGGCTTCGTTTATCCGGCGGAAGAACTCGGTTTCCGCCAATAAAAAATAATTCATGTCCTGTCAATTTTGAAATTTTACACTCTGTTTTCGGTATGCGCACATGAATATAATTGGCAAAAAACGCGGCAGAAAACAAAAAATCCAACGCTCAATTTTACAAAGTGTTGTATTTCAGTGGTATAAAATTCAATATTTTTTCACAGGGACAAATTATCTCCGACTTAAATTGTTTGTAATCAGAACATTTATTCTATTCTTGAAAATAAAAATGTATGCTTGCCGCACATTTTGGCTATCTTGCTTTTTTATCAAGGATGTAGATAATGCGGCATACACCGTTGGGAAAACTTTTCAAAGAGGAAAGCGTCCAGTGTTGCTCTGGCAGAGCCGACTTAAAAAAATGTCGTCCGCTTCCGGATATGAAAGGAACGGTGTATAGTATGATTTCATCCACAGCGTGCATACGCAGTAGTCCGTTTATATAGTCTGCCGTGTCCGGTGTGGCTTCCGCGAGGTAACGGATGTTTGTGCCGTCTTTTCTCCATTCGTGCAGCATTGAAATGGAATAGTCTGGTGTCACGCGGTAAAGGGCGTTCTTCCTGATTTCATCAAGACCGCAACGGTCAAGGCACAAATCCTGATGTGCTTTATAATATAACTCTGAAGA
The DNA here is from genome assembly GCF_014287405.1 of Bacteroides sp. NSJ-48. NCBI lineage: Bacteria > Pseudomonadati > Bacteroidota > Bacteroidia > Bacteroidales > Bacteroidaceae > Bacteroides > Bacteroides sp. NSJ-48. The sequence continues at coordinate 93,033 of NZ_JACOOD010000015.1, forward strand.
AAGACATCCGTCCATCGTCAGTACGGCGAGAATCTGAACTTTACCCATAATCGTTACCTTTCATTAGGCAAGGGCAAAAAAGTAGCGTGCAATTCACACTACCTTCAAGCGATGGCTCTGGTAAAGCCTTTACGGAGAGTACGTGAATGCACGCTATGCGTAAGCATAGCATAAGCATCACGCAATCGTCTCCG
>NZ_JACOOD010000016.1:0-92880 GCF_014287405.1 Bacteroides sp. NSJ-48
GATAGAATTATGTGAGAAAGCACCGAAAAATGGCAATAAGAATGGCATATGAAGTGGTCATGTCCTATCATCTTCATATGCCATCTTATTTTTTAGGGACATTTACTGAATATCCCTAAAAAGTTTTTAGAATGCTTTATTAGGCTGAAAAAATGTAGTGCAAACGTAATAATTATTTGATATATAAATAGTATATTTGCAACTCAATATTATTTTAAACTTTAATTAACACTATCTATTAACAAAAAGCAGAATTATGAGAAAACATCTAATTCAATTTCTGTTGGTTGCCGTGTTGTTGGTATTTACTTCCGCAGCATGGGCTCAGACCACAGTGCATGGTCAGCTTGTCGACGCTGAAACCGGCGAACCTTTGGTAGGTGCTGCCGTTATGGTAGAGGGAACCACTCAAGGTTCCGTGACCGACATTGACGGCTATTTCAAGCAAAGCGTTGCTTCGAATGCCACGTTACTTTTCAAATACATCGGTTATAAAGACCAGAAGAAAAAGATTACACAGAAGGGTGCTTCCGTAGAGCTGGGAACTATCAAGATGCAACCTGATGCAGTGATGCTGTCGGATGTGACGATTACATCGTCCGTTGCAGTGGCCCGTAAAACTCCGGTAGCGGTATCTACCGTAGACCCGGTGTTCATTGAAGAAAAACTCGGTTCGCAGGAGTTTCCCGAAATTCTGAAATCCACTCCGGGTATCTATACCACTAAAGACGGTGGTGGTTATGGTGATGCCCAAACACGTATCCGCGGTTTCAAGAGTGAGAACGTGGCTATGATGATTAATGGTGTGCCCATGAACGGTATGGAGAACCAGAAGGTGTACTGGTCCAATTGGGCCGGACTGTCCGATGTAACCCGTAGCATGCAGGTACAGCGCGGTTTGGGTGCTGCCAAAGTATCTGTTCCGGCAGTGGGCGGTTCTATTAACATCGTAACAAAGAGTACGGAAGCCAAGAGAGGCGGATTTGTGTCTTACGGCATGGGTAATGACGGTTACAATAAAATCCTTTTCAGCGTATCGTCCGGTTTGTCCAAAGACGGTTGGGCGTTCACATTGCTGGGTGGTAAGACCTGGGGCGACGGATACATCCAGGGTACGGAGTTCGAAGGCTACAACTGGTTTGCCAGTGTTGCCAAGCGTTTCAACGATAATCACCAGTTGTCTCTGACTGCGTTCGGTGCTCCGCAGTGGCACAATCAGCGCAACAATCAGAACGGACTTACCATCAAGGAATGGCAGCGCGTAAAGCAATACATGGGCGAGGACAGTCCTTATAAGTACAATCCTACTTTCGGTTACAGAAACGGACAGGTATTCAACTCATCCAGAAACTCATACCACAAGCCGCAGATTTCGTTGAACCATCTGTGGCAGATAGACCGCAAATCAAGTTTGAGTACGGCACTGTACGTATCCATCGGTCGCGGTAACGGTTACAGCGGTTCGGGCGATGCTGCCAACCGCAGCAAGTGGTATGGTGCAAGTAACGGATTGGTGAACAATGAATTCCGCGAAGTGGACGGCACATTTGCATACGATGAGGTAGAAGCCATGAATGCGGCAAGTACTACCGGTTCTAAGATGATAATGTCCAAGGCAATGAACAACCATACATGGTATGGATTGCTTTCCACTTACACCACCAAGTTCGGCGAGAACTTCGACTTTTATGGCGGTATCGACTTGCGTTACTACAAAGGATTGCACCAGAATGTGATTACCGACCTTTTTGGCGGTTCATACTTCGTGGATATAGACAACCGTAAAAATGTACGTGTTGAGAATAATGCGGCGGCTGCCGATCCCAATTTCAAGAATCAAAAATTGGGAGTAGGCGATGTGATATACCGCGACTATGACGGCTTTGTAATGTCTGAAGGTGTATTCGCACAGTTGGAATACAACTACGACAAGCTGAGCGCATTTGTTTCCGGCGGTCTTTCAAACACCAGCTACTGGCGTTACGACCGTCTGTATTACGACAAGGCACATGCCAAGTCCGACAAGAAACACTACCTGGGCGGAAACGTCAAAGGCGGTATTAACTATAACCTCAACGAGTACAACAACATCTACTTCAATGCCGGTTATATCAACCGCGCTCCGATGTTCGATACATCTTTCATCAATTCTCAGAACTCACATGCACGCAACGGCGATGCCAAGAACGAGAAAGTAATGTCCTTTGAGTTGGGCTACGGTTTCCGTACCGGTTTCTTTACAGCCAATGTGAACGCCTACTACACCCGTTGGAAAGACAAGGCACTCTACGACTCAGGTACATACGACTATGAGAATGAGGAAGGTGTAGAGATAGAAGACCGCTGGACGCTGAACATGACCGGAGCCAATGCCAACCACATGGGTATAGAGCTTGATTTCGTTGCCAAGCCACTTAGATGGCTTGATGTAACGGGTATGTTCTCTTGGGGAGACTGGCGTTGGAACGGTAACGCGAAAGGTTTCTACTACAACGGAGCAGGTCAGATGCTTGCCGACCTGAAGACCGGTGAGGTAGTGAGCGATATGGCTAATGCAGAGCAATACCGTGCCAACATCAAGATGGACAACATCCACGTAGGTGGTTCGGCACAGACCACAGCCGCTTTGGGTGTGAACGTACGTCCTATGAAAGGTTTGCGCCTCAGTCTGGACTGGAACTTCTTTGCCCGCAACTATGCCGGATACGACATCGATGCAGGACAAGCCGGTATGGGTAATGAATACGTGGTTACAGAACCTTGGGAGATACCTTCCTACCACACATTCGACCTGAGTGCGGGTTATTCCTTCGACTTCGGTAAGGTACGTGCCACTTTGAGCGGTAACGTTAACAACCTCTTGGATCAGGAATACATTGCCGATGCACGCGATGGCAGCAAGCACGATTGGGAAACCGCAACACGTGTACTTTACGGTTTCGGCCGTACTTATTCCGTACGCTTGAAATTCAATTTCTAAACCTTTAAGAGCTATAATTATGAATAAAAAGTTAATATACGGCTTGTGCGCTGCCTCGTTCCTGATGACGGCGTGCGACTATAATGAAGATAACTTCCCCGGCTTCGACCAGGAACCTCTGACAGACGTTGTCTACTACGAAGGAGAATTTACCGGGAAGTACCCTACCGAAGGCTATTTCAGCCTTGTGCAGGGTGATGAAGAGTCAGGAAAGGCGACCATAGAAAAAGCATTGATCGAAATGCTTGAGGATACCTATCCGTATTGTGATAAGGGATCATCGGCAAAGATTAAGGTGAAGGTGGCGGATGTGATGCCTTCTCAGGAGAAAGAACCTGCTTATGAAGATGCCTATGAGTTGAGCACAGCAGATTATGATGCAATGGGCACGGGCAAGAATGAACCGGGTGAACATGATAACTTCTCGTATAGAATCGATCCGAATGACTATCTGCCGGATTTCTGTGCAGGGAAGTATGCTGACAAGGCGGAAGGATTTATCTGCAAGATAATATATAAATATTATAGTAACAGAGTTACCACTACTCAGGCTAAATACTACAAAAAAGGTGCAGACGGTTGGACAGAAGAGCCGCTTATTCCTTACGATGCAGATAAGAAACTTCCATTGGAAGAGCAGGATTATGACGCTATGGGTATAGAAGCTGGCGAGCCGGGAGCTAATGACACATTTGTTTCCGATGAGCAGGCTGATGCTTATTTGCCGATATTCCTGCAGAACAAATATACCTATGTTGCCAAGGAAGGTCTGACTGTAGAAGTAACTTATAAAGTATCCGGTAAAGAGAAAAAAACTATTTACCGTTACAACGGTTCCGCTTGGGAGGTATATAACCCGAAGGCATCCATTGTTGTTTCCGTTACCGAGCGCATCACAGTGATGAAATTCGACGGCAAGGAATGGAAGCTCTCCAACCTTATCAGCGATATCAAGGAACTGTCTCTCACCAATGCTGAATACACTAAGTTGGTAGAGTGGGTGAAGGAAAACAAACCGGAGTTTATGAGTACGCAGAACACAACTTCCGAGTACTATTTCGGCGCCGATACAAAGAATAACAATATCAACAACAAGTATTCCACTTGGACTCAATATTACAATGTAGACGGCTATCTGAACGATTTGAAAGATGAGGAAATCCAGGTTATCATGGACGAACGTCTTGCAAAGGAGGCTTTCCCGCTTATCCTGTTGCCCGATATGGTAGATAATCCCGACCCGGATATAAGCTATACTGTTATCTATAAGATATATGGCGGACGTGGCAATGGTAATTATGCTATGTCGTTCTACTACAGCAAGGAAGATAATGCTTACACATGGGATGAAATGGCACCTGTTATGCAATAATAGGATGTAACATCATTTCAAAGAACTCTGAAAAAAGACGGGGGGAGTTGTCCTGTAAAGGACAGTTCCTCCCGTTTTGTTTTCTTACAGATTAATCGATTTCATGTCGGTAAAAATATTGCTTAGTATATTACTATGTTGGCGTAACGAACTGATTTAGTTAGGTATTCATTTCACTCACTCTTATCAAATTCGGTACAGCCGTTGTAATGTTCCTGTCATACGGCTTATTTCTTCTTTTTTATTGTATTATTTATCCATAATCATGTAAATAATGGCAAAAAGTGTTATCTTTGAGCGTCCTTCTTTCCGTAAGGGGAGTGAGGTGTGTTTTTTCGATGGGTGTTTTCCCGACATGTTTTTGTAAAGCAGATAAGATAACCCCTTACATAAACCCAAAAAATAAACTAATGGATAAAAGTCCTCTATGCACCTGCCTGATGAAGCAGGATTTGGAAGAAGCTGCCGACCCTTATGAGTTTCTTGATAAAAACTATTCGATCTCCGGTATTCTCGACAATTTGGATAAACTTTCCCCAAAAGAATTGAAATGCGCTTGCTGCCTGTTCGGTGTGGCATTGCAGAAAGCCTGCAGGAAGAAAAGGCGGTGGTAGATGATGACATACTGTTGACATCTCGGCAAGTATGGTGCAGGGCATTCAAAAATAAAAGCGGCAATGTTTTTTTTATTTTATAATATCAACGATATTCAATACAATTTGTTTCCGGTATGTATTACTATCTTGGCAAGTGCAAAAGAAGAACAAACAAAATGAACATAAAGACAATAGCTATCCTGTTGCCTTGCTGGCTAATTCTGCTTTGCCTGTCGGGATGCGGGCATAAGCCTTATACCAGGCAGTATAAGATAGCTCTTGTCCACTCCTACGAAGAGGGGTATCCGGATGCGGAGCGCACCCGTCGGTTGCTATGTGAAGCATTGGCAAAGCGCGGCTTGTCCTGCGATTTCCGCGAATATTTCCTGAACTGCGACGGTCTGCTGTCCGATAAGGAAGAGGAGTTCTGTTCGGATTTCATTGATGATTTTACCCGCTGGGGCGCCCATCTTGTGGCAGTGCTGGATGATCAGGCCACTTACTCGCTCATGGCCTGCGGCAATCCTTTGTTGCACGACTTGCCTGTGGTGTTCAGCGGCGTGAATTATCCCAATCGCCAACTGTTGGAACGCTATCCCAATGTGACGGGCTATGCCGACGCTCCCGACTACCTGAATACCGTACGTATGCTGGAACGTGTCATGGGCAAATCCCGTGTGTGCGTGATAAACCGTAACAATGTGCTCGACCGCTTCATATGGGAGGACCTCATGAAGCAGTTCGACGGACAAGGCTACGAGATTTACTGCGGACGGGTGGGTATGCACGTTTCGACTCACCGGAAGTTGGGCGATGATCTGCCGTCCTTGGTTCCCGGCGTAAATTGGGAAAACGAACGTTTCGACACTACAGCCATTGTTCGTCTCAACAGCGACTCGCTCTCACTTACCCAAGTGGCGTGGACGGGATATGGCAGCCGCACGCTATGCCTTTTCACCCACCGTAACTTCATAACCGTGCACTCTGCCAGTTTCTTTCAAAATCCCTGCTTCGCGACGGTAAATAAAGGCTTTGGTCTGTCGGACTATGCTTTGGGCGGCTATTTCGCCACTATTGAAACGCAACTGGATGATATGGGGCAGGGGATCGCCGAACGTCTTCGGGGAAGGATGCCTGCCGAGCAAGTGAGGTACTGTGCCAAACGGTACGTGGTGAACTGGCACGTGTTGCAACGCTACGGTATTCCTCTGAGCTGTATTCCCAAGGAATACACCATAATGTACATGCCCTTTACGGAGCGTTACCGTTACACCTTATTATATATGGCATCCCTTTTCGGTCTGCTTCTGTTGTTGCTGATAGGTTTCCTCATCCGAAGTCTTTCCGTGGAGCGCAGGCGTAAACACGAGGCACTGCACTCCCTGCGTTACGAGCACGAGACGCTGGCACTTGCCATCAGTGGAAGTTCCACATACGTATGGCGTATGGAAGGTGAGGGGATTATCTGCGACGCGCACTTCTATGAGGTTATCCATCACCCGCGTGAGCGTATCACTTTGGACGAGATAATGGATTTTATCCATCCTGACGACCGGGGACGGTTCTACCGCAATTATCGCGCGTCGGAAACTGTGCGCAGCCACAAAGGGCAGTACCGCTTCGATTTCACAGGCGAGGGATACGAATGGTGGGAACTGCGTTACAGTACGCTGTCTGCAACCACAGGCGGCAGGCATATCATTACTGGAGTGTTGCAGAACATTCAGGACATCAAGGACCATGAAGAGGAACTGATACGTGCCCGTCGTCTGGCAGAGCATGCCGAACTGAAACAGTCGTTCCTGAACAACATGAGCCATGAGATACGTACACCTCTCAATGCCATAGCGGGTTTTGCCAATCTGCTGGTGTACGATCCGGAGCTGTCCGGAGCGGAGAAGCAGGAGTATGCAGGCATCATCAACACCAATACCAAACTGCTGCTGAAACTGGTGGACGATGTACTGCAGCTCTCGCGCATGGAGACTGCAAACATGTCTTTCGACCTGCGCCGGGAGAGTGTTCATCATCTGCTCGAAACGATTTACCAGACACATAGTGTGCTGATTAACCCGTCACTGGAGTTTGTCACGGATTTCTCCGACAGGGATGTCTTTGTGAACGTGGACTGCATACGGCTGACGCAGGTCATTACGAACTTTCTGAACAATGCCAATAAATTCACGCCCCAAGGCTACATCAAGTTGGGATACATCTACCGGCCTGCTACCAACGAGGTGAGCATTTACGTGGAAGATACCGGAATCGGTATTCCGAAAGAGGAGCAGGAGATGATTTTCGCCCGTTTCTATAAGCGCAGTGAGTTTTCGCAAGGTGTGGGATTGGGGCTTGCCATCTGCAAGGCTATAGCAGAAAAGTTGGGCGGGTGTATCGAAGTGGAGTCGCAAGTAGGGCGGGGAAGCCGGTTTGCGGTGGTATTGCCATGTGTGGAATAGTTTTTTACGTTATATGTTGTATCTGGATAGCTGTAGACTCAATTCTTAAAAAATGTAGCATGATTGTAATGTATTTATATATTATTTTGCTTATCTTTGCCAATGTTTTCGAAAATATAACATTTTAAGAAACCAATTAAAAACTATTATGTTAAAAGTATTAAGACTTATTTTTACGTTTATGCTGGTTCTGACGGCTGTGGGCGTAAATGCGCAGGTTACGACTTCCGCTATCAGCGGTAAGGTGACCGACGAACAGAGTGAAACGGTAATCGGAGCGACGATTATTGCCGTTCATGAGCCTTCCGGTACACAGTACGGTGCTATCACCAATGTGGATGGACGTTATACGATTCAGGGTATGCGTACGGGTGGCCCGTACAAGCTTACGGTGTCTTATGTAGGTTATCAGAGCGCAGTGTTCACCGGTATCATGCTGGAATTGGGTAACACTTATACACAAAACGTAAAACTGCATCCCAGTTCGGAATTGCTGGATGAAGTGGTTGTCGTAGCCGATGCCAAAACACAAAGCGGTGCTGCTACCAACTTCTCTGCCAACGCCATTGAAAACACTCCGACCGTAGACCGTAACATCTACGACATCGTGAAGAACAGTCCGTTGGCTATGACTTCCAAAAACGGCGGTATCACTTTCGTAGGCTCCAACAACCGTTACAACAGTTTCCAGATTGACGGTACGGTGGCCAACGACGTGTTCGGTCTTTCTGCCGGTGGCACGAACGGTGCTCAGACAGGCGCCAATCCTATCTCTATGGATGCCATTCAGGAAATTCAGGTAGTGGTGGCTCCCTACGACGTTCGCCAAAGCGGATTTACGGGCGGTGGCATCAACGCCATCACCAAGCAGGGTACGAACGAAACCCACGGTTCAGCTTACACTTATTTCAACAACCAGAACATGTATGGCAAGTATAGCGCCGTACGCGGTTATGAGAAGTCGCCGATGTCCCAGCAGTTCGACCGTACCTACGGTGGTACGTTGGGTGGTGCCATTATCAAGAACAAACTGTTCTACTTTGTCAGTGCAGAAGGTAAGAAGAACAGCTATCCCTCAAGCACTTATCCGGGATATACCACTAATTACATCACCAGCACCACTGCCAAGCTGATTGCCGACCAATACAAGAAGCTCACCGGTATAGAAGAAACTTACGGTGAACGTGATATCGAACAGAAATCTTTCGGTCTTCTGGCACGTGTGGACTGGAATATCAGCGAAAAGCATAAACTTGCCGTACGCTACCAGCACAACAACTCTTATAAAGATGTGTACGGAGCAAATTCCACCACTTACTACTTCGGCAACAGCGGTTATCGCATGAACAACAAGATGAATTCGGTAGTGGCCGAGTTGAACTCCCGTCTGGGAGATAACCTCTACAACGAGTTGCGTGCATCGGGTACGTTTGTCCGTGACTTCCGCGATACGGAATATGCAGGTCCTTGCGTGCAAATCAGCAATGTCACAGGCGGTGACGGTGAAACTAAGATTACAGCCAATATCGGTACGGAGTTCTCTTCCGGTGCCAACAAGCTGAATCAGGATGTGTATAGCTTTGAGGATAACCTCTCTTGGTACCTTGGCAACCATACACTGACTTTCGGTACTCACAACGAAATCTACAAAATCAGCAACTTGTTTATCCAGGCTTCGGAAGGTGCATGGTACTATAACTCTTTGGATCACTTCCTGCAAGACAAGCCCTACAAGTTTACTTACAAGTACAGTGACCCCGACATGACGGGTGGTAACCTGAAATATGCTCCTGTTATGAAAGCTGGTCAGTTCGGTTTCTACGCTCAGGACAAATGGGTAGTGTCAAGAGACTTCAACTTCACCTACGGTATCCGTTTCGATATTCCTCTGCTGTTCAACAAACCTACTGTGAATCCTACTTTCAACGACTTTGCAGCCGGACGTAATATGGGTGTGCGCGTAGGCGAAACTCCGAGTGCCAAGCTGATGGTTTCACCGCGTGTGGGCTTTAGCTGGTATACCGACGAAGAACACCGCACGCTTATCCGCGGTGGTGTAGGTATCTTTACCGGACGTGTTCCGTTTGTATGGCTCAGTAACTCGTTCAACAATACGGGTATGGAACAGAAAGGTACTACTCTCCAGCCCAAGGATGAATCGGGCAAGAATGATACCAATGAAGCTCCTTCATTGGGAGAATACAAGGATAATCCGCTGGCTGCCGCTACAGGAAGCATGAAGCAGGATATCGTGACTACCGACAAGAAGTTCAAGTATCCGCAGGTGTTGCGTGCCAATCTGGCTTGGGAACAGTTCTTGCCGGGTGATGTGAAGATGACTCTCGAGGGTGTTTACTCCAAGACCATGAATAATGTATTCTTCGAGAATCTTGCTCTTGTGGAAAACGGACAGGTGTATGCCGTTCCGGGTGTAGAGGCTTCCGCTTCTCCTTCTTATAAGGTACAGGCGGGTGACTATTACTCTATTATCAACCTGAAGAATACAAACAAGGGTTATAGCTATGCTCTTTCGGCCTTGTTGGAGAAACACTTCGGGTTCGGTCTTGACATGTCTGCATCTTATACCTTCGGACACTCCAAGTCTGTAAACGACGGAACTTCTTCCGTTGCCTACTCTAACTGGAAGTACAACTACTCCCGCGACACCAACAGCGGTAATGAACTGGGTTTCTCCAAGTTCGATATTCCTCACCGCGTAATGGCTCAGGTGGCTTATACTACTCCGAAATACTGGAACAACTGGATGAGCACTTCTATCTCTGTTATCTACAACGGATTCTCCGGAAACCGTTACAGCCTGACCATGAATGAAACTTCCGACTTCAACGGCGACGGACAGAAGGGTAACTCCCTGCTGTATATTCCGACTGACGAAGAGTTGGATAAGATGAAGTTCGTGGATGCCACAAACAAAAAGGGAGAAGTAACCATGACTGCCGAAGAAAGCCGCCAAGCTTTCAAACAGTGGATTGAAGGTGACGCTTATGCCAAGGAGCATCGCGGACAGTATGCCGAGCGTAACTCCAACCTCACCAAGTGGGAACATGAAATCAATCTCCACCTGGCTCAGACCATCTATAATCCTAAGGGGTTGGGCAAACTGGAATTTACTTTCGACATCATCAACTTTGCCAATATGCTGAACAAGAAGTGGGGAGCAACCTATGGTTCACTCTATAACCTTTCACCGATTTCCGTTACGAAACTGACAACGGTGGACGGTCAGACCACTCCTAACTATATTTACAACAAGTCCGAAATCACCAAGAGCGATGTTTCCTCACGCTGGCATGCTCAGGTGGGTATCCGCTTGACGTTCTAAGGATATTTTTGTTCATGTTTATTTTTACGGTAGAGCTGTTCCGGGAAACCGGGGCAGCTCTATTTTTTTTATTGTACCTTGAGCGTAAGAGGAAATACGGTATGGCAGAGTGGGATGGTGTTTAAAATCCTCTTTTAATACTTCACCGTAAATATCACCGGGTTGTGGTCACTGCATAAATCCAGATTGGGAGAGTAGTAGTCGGTGCATTCCAGCTCCGGTGAGTGGAAGGCATAGTCGATGCGTAGCATGCGCTTGCCGTAACGGTAGGTGTACATGTAGCCGTGTCCGCCTGTCTTGAAGCCGTCCTTGAGGCTCTCGGAGAGCCGGTGATAGGTGTAGGATGAGGGTAGGGAGTTGAAGTCTCCGCACACCAGTACGGGGTGAGGGCTGGCAGTGGCGAGCTGACAGATGCTGTCGGTCTGGAAAGCGCGTTTCACGAAGTTTTCATGCAGGGTTTCCGCTGCATCCTGTACGGCTTGCGCTTCACGGCGTGTATTGTCGGTGGCAAGTTCGCGTTCCCATTTTTTACGGTTCTGGCTGACACTGGTAGTTTGCAGGTGATTGTTCAGCAAGCGGATGGTATCTGTATTCAGAATGATGTCGCACAGCATGCTGCAATTGGCGCTGTGAGGGTAGGTGATGAAACGTCCGCCGATAAGCGGGTAGCGGCTGAATACGGCAATGGGGAGAATGCCGCGGATGGAGTCGTCTGCAGGGATAATGGCATATTGCCAGTGGGAAAGGGCACGACGCAGACTGTCTGCCGTGAAGTGTTTGTTTTCGCCGAATTCCTGAAAGCAGAGTACATCGACGTGTTGTTGCTGCATGTACTTGGCAATCTGCTTGCAGGAGTAGCCGGTAATTTCGTTTCCGAAGTTATGAACGTTGTAGGTGGCTACGGTGAGGTAATCGCTGTTTTCGCCTTGTCGGTTCGGTGCCGGTGCGATGGCGGGTACTTCCTGGGGAGAACCGAAACGGATAACAGCTGTAAGGTATTCCCAATTGAAGAAGAAAGCCGTCAGCGTGACGAACGCCCATTTCCTGTGTGCCAATGCCCAGCAGAGGGCAACAATCAGGCAGGATACCAGCAGTACCGGTACGGCAAGTCCCAGCAAGGGCATGATGGTGGAATGTTCCGGATGGTAATGCCCGGAACGGGATGCGATGATGGTGACAACAGCCAGTGCAAATGTGGTAGCTATCAGTATCAGATGAAACAGACCTTTGACGGCGGTTTTTCCCATGATTAACGCAGGTGTGTTTTATAAAAGTGTGGCGAAAGCCCCGGCAACAAGCTTGCCGGAGCTTTCGTCACACCCTTTTGCTGGTTATTTTATTACTGAATTAATCGGCTTTCCGTCCAAGAAAGCTTTTATATTATCCAGCATGATTTGCATGAGGCGTTCGCGTGCGGCGGCGCTTGCCCAGGCTATGTGCGGGGTGATGTAGCAGTTTCGGGCGGTGAGCAGCGGGTTGTCGGCACGGGGAGGTTCCTGTGAGAGCACATCCAGTCCGGCGGCAAAGATGGTTCCGTTGTTCAGTGCATCGGCAAGGTCTTGTTCGTTGACCAGCGGACCGCGTCCGGTGTTGATGAGGATGGCGTTGGGCTTCATCTGTTTCAAGCGGGCGGCATTGACCAGTTCACGGGTGGAATCGGTGAGGGGGCAGTGCAGGCTGATGATGTCGCAGTTGGCAAAAAGTTCGTCGAGCTCCGTTTTCTTGATTTCGGGAGGAAGCTGGAAAGGCGATTTGGATGTGTATGCATGTACTTCCATGCCGAAGCCGATGGCGATGCGGGCGGTGTTGTAGCCGGTTTGTCCGAGACCGATGATACCGATTTTCTTTCCGCGCAGTTCGATGAGCGGAGTGTCCCAGAAGCAGAAATCGGGGCTGTTGGTCCAACGGCCTTTGTGTATCTCATCCGTGTAGTGCTGCACATGCTGGGCGATGTTGAGGATGTGGGCAAAGACCATTTGCGCAACGGATGGGGTACTGTACGCCGGGATGTTGGTAACCGTGATACCCCGTTCTTTGGCAGCGGCGGTATCAATGATGTTGTATCCGGTGGCAAGTACGCCGATGTATTTCAACTGGGGCAGGGCTGCGATGGTTGTTGCATCGAGCACTACTTTGTTCGTCAGCAGGATGTCTGCTCCGGCAGCACGTTCAAGCACTTCGGCAGGGGCGGTACGGTCGTAAACGGTACATTCACCCAGGCTCTTCAGTTCGTCCCAGGAGAGGTCTCCGGGGTTGGCGGCATAGCCGTCGAGGACTACTATTTTCATAAGTGTTATTATAAGTTGTTTCTAATGTTGTTCTGCAGAATTTCCATTTCTAAAATCTTTCCTTTCCCCACAGGGCCTGCATCCTTTCTTTATGCTTTTGTTCGGCGGCATTTGCTTGCGGCTCCCAGATGCGGCGGTCTTTCAGTTCGTCGGGCAGGAACTGCTGGCGCACGAAGTTGCCGGGGTAGTCGTGGGCATATTTATAGTTGTCGCCATAGCCAAGCTGTTTCATCAGTTTGGTGGGGGCGTTGCGCAGGTGCAGGGGAACAGGCAGGTTGCCGGTTTGCCGCACCAGTTCGAGTGCATCATTGATGGCCATATAGGCCGAGTTGCTCTTGGGACTGGTGGCGAGGTAGATGGTAGTCTCCGCCAGCGGGATGCGTCCTTCGGGCCAGCCCACTTTCATGATGGTATCGAAGCAGGCATTGGCCAGCAGCAGTGCGTTGGGGTTTGCCAGCCCGATATCCTCGGAAGCGGAGATAACGAGACGGCGGGCTATGAAAGCAGGGTCTTCACCGCCCTCTACCATGCGTGCCAACCAGTAAATGGCTCCGTCCGGGTCGCTGCCGCGGATGGACTTGATAAAGGCGGAGATGATGTCGTAGTGCATCTCCCCGTCTTTGTCGTAGGCAAGGGGATTCTGCTGGAGGCGCTCGGTCACCATCTCGTCGGTGATGACAACGGGGTCTGCGGTTTCGGACTGCACCACGAGATCGAGGATATTAAGCAGTTTGCGGGCATCGCCGCCGCTGTAGCGGAGCATGGCGGTAGTCTCCTTGAGCTCTATCTGCCGTTCTTTCAGTTGCACATCCGTGGTTATGGCGCGCTGGAGCAGTTCCAGCAAGTCATCCTTCTCCAGTGATTTCAGTACGTAGAGCTGGCAGCGGGAGAGCAGCGGGCGGATTACTTCGAACGAGGGATTCTCGGTGGTGGCGCCTATCAGCGTCACCGTTCCCTGCTCCACAGCGCCCAGCAGCGAGTCCTGCTGCGACTTGCTGAAACGGTGGATTTCGTCAATGAACAGTATCGGGCTTGCCTGCGAGAAGAAGCGGTTGCTCTTGGCGCGGTCTATCACATCGCGCACATCCTTCACCCCGCTGGTCACGGCACTGAGCGTGTAGAACGGCGTCTCCAGCTTATTGGCTATAATCTGCGCAAGCGTCGTCTTACCCACTCCCGGCGGGCCCCACAGAATGAACGAGGAGATGCGTCCCGCATCAATCATCTTACGAAGCACAGCCCCCGGTCCCACCAGGTGCTTCTGCCCGATATATTCGTCTAATGTCTTGGGTCTGAGTCTTTCTGCTAAAGGTTGCATGGGGTTAGCGATTAGGGATTAGTGATTAGTGATTAGGGGGCAGATTCTTTTTACGGGTGATGATGGAAGAGGTTATCATCTTCATCAGTTCCGTACAATCGGTATCCAAGGACACATATTGCTCTGTGGTGATGTAGTTTGTTTTATTTAGCAATTCGAGCCAGTATAGGGTTTCTGAACATTCCTTTTGAGCAACGGAATATTTGTGTATAAAGTCGGCTGGGGACTCGGCAAATTGCCCTTCCCTGATATTGGCTCCCACAGATGTACCGCTTCTTAGTATTTGTTTAGACATAATTCTTTCCTGTTTGGTTTCATTCAAGAAATTATATAAATTCACAATGCGTATAGCAAAGTTCATTGATTTGTTTTTTAATATTCCCTCTCCCATATAACCGCTCCTCGCTCATCACTAATCACTAATCACTAACTAAAATATCATCAATATCATAAAGCGCACTCCGCCTTTCTTCACCCCCGGGATGTCGGTATAGGTGAGGCGGCGCACATATTCTATATGCAGCAGCTTGAAGATGTTGTAGATGCCTACGCTGGCTTCAATGTAAGGGGTCTTGCCCATGACATGGCTGGTGGGCACGCCGTCGCGCATCGGGAAGAGGAAGAGGTCGGGGTTGCTGCTTTTGTAGGGGTTGTTCTTGTCCGTCAGCGTGCCCCACATGCCGCGGATGCGGAACATCTCTCTCCATTTCAGTTTCTTGATGAGGGGGATGCGGTTGAAGAGCTTCCCGTTCATGTCGTAGCTGAGGGCGAGCGAGGCGTAGCGGTCGTTCAGGAACTCCATGTTGTCGATGAGGTTGAACGATTCGTTATTCTGGGTGATGTATGAGAGGTTCGCCATGGGCAGGTTCAGCAGCGGGAAAGGAACGGTGTTCCACTGCGCGCCGGCACGGGCGGTAACGTCCAGCTTGCCCCACGAACCGAACCAGAAACGTTTACGGATGCTGGCTTCCGTGAGGTTGAAGTTGTATTCGCCGCCCAGCACGCCTTTCAGACCGACGGTGTGCGAGAGGGTGAACGTGGGGGCGTCCAGCGACACGGGAACACGGCGTTGCTTGGTGTTGACAAACGTTTCGCCGGGAGAGTAGCGCAGGGTCACTCCGAGTTCGGTGGTGGTGATGTCGTGCACCAGGGTATTCTTCTCGTCCCATTCGCCGGGGGTAGTGCCGTTGTTCTTCCAGTATTGCAGCATGCCGGCGGGCTGGTCGTTGCGGTGGCGCGCCATGGCCTTGACGGAGAAGCCGGTATTGGTTTCCAGTTCGTAGGTCAGGGTGGCGTCGCGCATGTACGACATCTGGTCTACGGTAGTCCATTTCCAGCCCACGAACATATTGTCCTTGTCCGTAGCCAGATACTTGTCCATAGGAGACATCACATCGTAGGTGTACTGGAAGGCGAGGTAGTGCTTGGGAAATTCCCAAAGGACGTACTCGCGCTTGTTGAAGGAGTAGGCGGCCTGTCCGGAGTAGAACCACTTCTTGTCGCGCGTGCCGTAGGCGCCGTAACCGCTGAAGCTCCAGTGCGGATGCAGGTTACCGGTGGTCATGCCACTGAGACGGAAACGGGTTCCGTTCACGTAGTTGCTGGTAATCATGGTGTTGATAGGGCCGAAGTCGAACTTGCTGGGGTGCTTCTTGCTGCCCGTCTCCACGAAGTTCTCGATAAGCGCCTTTGCACCGAAGATGACGTACTTGAAGCCCGGAATCTGCTCGATGCGGTTCATGAACACGTCCATGGAACTTTCCTTTTTGGTGAGCGGCACCTGGCGCACTTTGGCCCAGTATTCGTCGCTCTTGGCAAGCATGTTGGCTTCCTTGATGACGCTGCCTTTCAGGCGGAACAGGCGGGGTTCTATCTCATCGAATTTATAGTCGCTGTACTTGGTGGTGCGCTGCACTTCCAGGCCTTGTATGCCTTTCATCAGGGCGAGTTCCACGGTCATGTCGTCGTCGGTGAGCACCCAGTTGCTGTCGGGCAGTTGCTCAAACTGCTGCACGATGTCGAGGTTCTCCACGAAGTTGACACCCGTCTTCTTGGGCAGGTTCATCACGGCTTTCTTTACGGCATAGGTGGAGTCCTTCACTACGTACAGATGTCCCGTGAAACCGAAGTCCTGCGGGTTCTGCGGCACGAAGGTGAGGTGCACGCACTCCTGTTTGTCCACCATGAGGGTGTCCATCAGGTAGAACTTATAGAAGCTGATGGCTCCGCGTCCGATAGGGCTTACGAAGCGGCGTTGCAGCAGGCGGATGTCATCGTCGTAGATGTTGACGTCGGAAAAGACATCGGTAAGGATAGTACCTAACATATCACCTGTGTTGAAGAACTCCTCGATACCGTTGGAGTTCATACCCTCGATGATGGTCTTCTCGCTCTTGGGACTTTTGCGGTAGATGGTTCTGGAAGCCGTCTCCTTGATGGAGATGGGTAGAATCATCTTGTTGGTCTTGGGCGACACTTCCACCTGGTCCTTGAAGAAAGAGAATTTCTTGTAGATGCCTTTCTCCATTTTCTCCGGCGTGACGTCGTTGATGGACATCTTCATCTTTTCGTACTTCTGGTACTGGTAGAAGTCGTTCTCCTCGAGCTTTAAGGCTTTTTTGTGCTCGATGACCTTCTTCATAAACTCCACGGCAGGATTGTTCTTGCGCGAATACTTCTCTTTCTTGGGCTTGACGACGACTTCGGAAAGCATTACATCGGCAGGCGCCAGCGCCACGTTGAGCACTTTCGTACCAGGGGCGAACTTCACTTTCTTGGTGATGTAGCCGATGGCGGAAAAGGTCAGCTCATTCCACCCCTTGCGTGTCTCCACCTGATACTCTCCCTCGGCATTGGAGATGCCTCCTACGCCTTTTCCTTCGTATTGCACGGTGATGTACATCAACGGTTCGTGGGTGAGTGAGTCCGTTATAACGCCTCTTATCTGTGCTGATGCGCCGGCAGAGGCGAATAGTAAAAGCAAGAGGATGAGGGTAATGTTATATAGTCGTTTCATACGTTTCATAATCAAGCTGCAAAGTTAACAATTTACTGTTAATCAAGAAGCAAATATATTTTAAAGAATGAGAGGGATGTTTAAGAGGCGGAGGAATGGGCAAGGTGATGAGCCGACAGGAGAACACTGCCTTTTTCTTCCTTTTATTTATCAATATCGGCAGGATAGGTCGGGATTTGTGCCGTATAGGAAGAATGGGGCGGATTGGAACTTTGAGCCTTTGGTATAATTGGATACTTTTGTCTTGCCGTACGGTAACGTACGATACGGAATGACTCCGAATGATAATATATGGACAGACTTGCTTAAACTATTCTTCTTTTTTACAGTACTGTGTTTAGTGTGGGGAGATGTGCCGGACCAGCATTTTTTTTGTATGGGCACATCTCCTTTTTTATGCGGTTTTCCGAACGCGGGTCTTATAGCTTCTCCCCGTTTATCAACGTCTGTACAATACGCTCGGCTGTACGTCCGTCCCAGCGGTCGGGCAGGGTGGTGTGCTTCCATTCGCCGTGCAGCAGTTGGTCGAGGGCGGCGGAGAGGGCAAAGGAGTTCTCCCCGACAAGCTCGTTGGTTCCGATGCGCCAGGTTTCGGGATGCTCGGCATAGGTGTTGAGCGTGATGCAGGGCACATCGAGGAAGGTGGCTTCTTCGGCTATGTTGCCGGAGTCGGTCACGATACCTTTGGCCTGGTTGATGAGGAAGCCGAAGTGCAGGTAGCTTTGAGGCGGCAGGATGTGCAGGCTGGGCATGTCAAGTCCCAATGATTTTACGGCACGCTCCACGTACGGGTGTATAGGGGCTACGATGGGCATATCGCCCGCTTTTTCGGCCACTGTCTGCATCAGGGAACCGAGTACGGCTTTCTTTTCCAGCAGGTCGTGGCGGTTCAGGGTGAGCAGGAGATAGTTGCCCTTGCGCAGTCCGAGGCTGGAGAACCAGAGCGGTTGTACAAGGCGGTGGCGGTTGTAGCGGATGGTGTCGATGAGGATATTGCCTACGTAGTGGATATACTCCGGTATCATGCCCTCCTGGTTGAGGTTACGGTTGGCCACCATGCCGGCGGTGAAGAGATAGTCGGAGATGGCGTCTACAATCGTGCGGTTGACCTCACGCGGCATGTTCATGTCGAACGAGCGCGTGCCGGCTATGACGTGCGCCACCTTCAGTCCGCGCTTCTTGGCTACGATGGCGCAGCTCATGGTGGCGGTCATGTCGTCCACCACAAGCACCACTTGGGCGGGGTGTTCGTCGAGCTCCCGCTCGAAGGCCAGCATGATGGCGGCTGCCACCTGGGAGTGGTCGCGTCCGCTGATGCCCAGATAGGCATCGGGCTTGCGCATGGCAAGGTCGGAGAAGAGCGAGGCGTCCAGGGTGGTGTCGTCCTGCGGTCCGGTGTAGACTATGCGATAGGATATATTTTTACCTGCCTCTCTGGCTGCGTCTATGGCGCGGCAGAGGGGGGCGATTTTCATAAAATTGGGGCGTGCGCCCGATACGATGGTTATTTTCATTGCTGATATAAATTGGCGGTACAAAAATACACTTTCTTAGGGAAATTATTTGTTACTTTGCAAAAAAAAGAAATGCTCTCATGCCAACATTTGTTCAGATACTCGACTTTATCGGTACATTTGCTTTCGCCATCAGCGGCATACGGCTGGCTTCGGCGAAACGTTTCGACTGGTTCGGCGCTTACGTCGTGGGTTTCGTAACCGCCATCGGCGGCGGTACGATACGCGACCTGCTGCTCGATGTGACTCCCGGCTGGATGACCGACCCCATTTATCTGATATGTACCGGACTGGCATTGCTGTGGGTTATCTTCTTCGGAAAGCACCTTATCCATCTGCACAATACATTCTTTATATTCGACACCATCGGTCTGGCGCTGTTTACGGTGGTGGGCGTGGGCAAGAGCCTGGCGCTGGGCTATCCTTTCTGGGTGGCCATTATCATGGGCAGTATCACCGGAGCCGCGGGCGGTGTGATACGCGATGTGTTTATCAATGAGATACCGCTCATATTCCGTAAGGAGATTTATGCGATGGCGTGCGTAGTGGGCGGTACGATGTATTGGCTTTGCGGGCTTGCCGGCATGCAGTCTTACGGCTGTCAGGTGATAGGCGGGATATCTGTGTTCATCACCCGTATTCTGGCCGTGAAATATAAGATTTGCCTGCCCATACTCTCGGGCAACGATGAGGAAGGGCAGGAGAAAGAGGGGTGACCTTATTCCTTCTCTCTCATCACTCATATAGCTGTATTTAGTTTATCTTATGGTAATATTGTCATAAATTATATCCAAAATTGTACTTCATTTATAGTCAAAATTGTACTTCCTGCTGAGAACCAGCCGCTTTATCTCACCCGAAAACTGTCAAAATAAGGGGTGAAATCTGTCAAATGATAGTTTTCACCCCAAAGAATACCCGTATTCCAACCCTCAGGGCTTGGAAACTTCCGTATACTTGCAACCACTAAACCGAAACGAATATTAACCATTTTAAAAAATTAGCAAAGTATGAATACTTACAGTTTTAGAAAAGATTTACTTGCCGTGCAAGAAGAACTGCTTCGCTTTGCATACAAATTAACGGCCGATCGGGAAGAAGCGAATGATTTGTTGCAGGAGACCTCTCTTAAAGCCTTGGACAATGAGGATAAATACGAACCTGATACCAACTTTAAAGGATGGATGTATACCATTATGCGTAACATCTTTATAAATAACTACCGGAAGATAGTCCGTGAACAGACTTTTGTAGACCAGACCGATAACCAGTATCACCTGAGCATGCCGCAGGACTCCGGCTTTGCCAGCACCGAGGGCGCATACGACCTGAAAGAAATGCACCGCATCGTCAACTCATTGCCGCGTGATTATAAAGTACCCTTCTCCATGCATGTTTCCGGATTCAAATACCGCGAAATAGCCGAACGCCTCGGACTCCCCCTCGGAACGGTAAAAAGCCGCATCTTCTTTACAAGACAGAAACTGCAGGAAGAATTGAAGGACTTCATTTAGTGTCTGTCCGGTTTCTGCCCAGTAAGTTTTTGGGTACTGTTTCTCTGAGGAGCATAGCGGGCTGTGTGACGGATAAAAAGAGGAAAACAGCGGTGAGGTGAGAGAAAAAGTGTAGAGAGAAAGAGGCCGCAAAAAACAGGGTGCGATACGGGCAGTCTAAAGTAGTACTTTAGAATCGCCAAGTAGTACTTTAGACTTCTAAAGTGCCACTTTGGATGTCTCAAGTCAAACGTTGCGTCCCTTGTTCCTCAATTTCTTATTTTCCAATTTACCAAATGATATAAAACATATCTTTCAAGTGAATATTTATGGGGTTATTTTGACTATATGTCAGAATAATCCTTTATATTTGTATATATCAAGTTAACCGAGTGAACAAATAGCTAATTACCTATTACAATGAAAAAGGAAATCAAATTCAGTCTTGTTTACCGAGATATGTGGCAGTCGTCCGGTAAATACCAGCCGCGAGTAGACCAGTTGGTACGCATCGCACCGTTGATAATCGAAATGGGCTGTTTTGCCCGGGTCGAGACCAACGGCGGAGCTTTCGAACAAGTGAACCTTCTCTATGGCGAGAACCCCAACAAGGCAGTACGTGCCTTTACCAAACCCTTTAATGATGCAGGCATACAGACCCACATGCTCGACCGCGGACTGAATGCGCTGCGTATGTATCCCGTTCCCGCCGATGTGCGCCGCCTGATGTATAAGGTAAAGCATGCACAAGGTGTGGACATCACCCGTATTTTCTGCGGACTGAACGAAACGCGCAACATCATCCCCTCTATCCGCTATGCGCTTGAAGCAGGCATGATACCGCAGGCAACGCTCTGTATCACCCATTCGCCCGTGCATACGGTAGAGTACTATGCACACATTGCCGACCAGCTCATTGAGGCGGGAGCACCCGAAATCTGTTTGAAGGATATGGCAGGCATCGGCCGTCCGGGTATGCTGGGCGAGCTGACGAAGGCTATCAAGGAGAAGCATCCCGATGTACTGATACAGTATCACGGACATAGCGGTCCGGGGCTTTCAATGGCATCCATCCTTGAAGTATGCGAGAACGGCGCCGATATAATAGATGTGGCTATGGAGCCCATGTCATGGGGAAAGGTGCATCCGGACGTTATTTCCGTACAGGCCATGCTGCGCGACAAAGGCTTCCAGGTGCCCGACATCAACATGAAAGCCTATATGAAAGCACGTGCCATGACGCAGGAATTCATAGACGATTTCCTCGGTTACTTTATGGACCCCACCAACAAGCATATGTCGTCCCTGCTCCTGAAGTGCGGGCTTCCGGGCGGTATGATGGGGTCCATGATGGCAGACCTGAAAGGTGTGCACTCCGGTATCAACCTGATACTGAAAAGCAAGAACCAGCCCGGACTCAGCATAGACGACCTGCTGGTAATGCTTTTCGATGAAGTGGAATATGTATGGCCCAAGCTGGGCTATCCGCCTTTGGTGACTCCGTTCAGCCAGTACGTCAAGAACGTGGCGCTGATGAACGTGATGCAACTGGTGAAAGGCGAAGAACGCTGGACGATGATTGACAACCATACATGGGATATGATTCTGGGCAAGAGCGGACGCCTGCCGGGTAAGCTGGCTCCCGAAATCGTAGAGCTTGCCAAATCCAAAGGCTACGAATTTGTCGACACAGACCCGCAGTCCAACTATCCGGATGCTTTGGACGAATACCGCAAGGAGATGGACGAAAACGGCTGGGAGTATGGCGAGGACGATGAGGAGCTATTCGAGTTGGCTATGCACGACCGGCAGTACCGTGACTATAAGTCGGGCGTTGCCAAGAAACGTTTCCGCGACGAGCTGGAGCGTGTAAAGGACGCTTCCATGGCAAAGAGCGGATATTCGGAAGAGGAGATAAAGAAGCTGAAACGCGCCAAAGCCGATCCTATCATAGCCCCGTCCAAAGGGCAGGTGCTTTGGGAGGTATCCGTGGAGGGTCCGTCTTCCGCGCCGTTTATCGGACGTAAGTATCAGCACGACGAGGTATTCTGCTATGTCTCTACACCGTGGGGCGAGTACGAAAAGATAATGACCGGTTTTACGGGCCGTGTTGTGGAAGTATGCGCCCAGCAAGGCGCCAACGTCAATAAGGGAGACGTCATAGCGTATATCCAGCGGAGCGATATCTTTGCATAATGATTGATACAGGTGTGTCAAGGCTTATCCGGGACTTGACACACCTGTTTGTTTCAGGTATTTATTGATCAGTTCTTTCAATATCTCCTGCGTATAGGGCTTTGTCAGGAAATCATTGCATCCTGCATCGAGAGCCGCCTGTCTGTCATGCTCGTAGGCATAGGCGGTGAGGGCTATGACGGGTATCCCGGGCGAAAGCTCGCGAATGATTTTCGTTGCGTCCAGTCCGCTGAGGTTGGGCATTTTCATATCCATCAGAATTAAATCCGGATGCAGCTCCTCGAACATGGTTACGGCTTCCATGCCGTCCTTGGCGCGTTCCAGATGGTACGACTTTCCTAATATTGCTTTGACAAGGACGTAGTTGCTGTCCGTATCTTCGGCTATCAGGATAGTGGGCTTCCGGGTGTCCCGGGACGCTCCGGATGTTTGTGTCGCTTGGTGTTCGTGCGTTTCTTCATCAGGGCCGCAAGTATTGTTTCTTGTTTCTGCATTGCCGGGAGTGTTGAAACCGGCTTCGGATAGAGGGTTCTGTTCTTCCGCCGTTTCTCTTTTGCCTTCTGCCAGGGGCAGGGTAAAGGTAAAGGTCGTTCCTTTTCCCACTTCCGAACTGACGGAGATGGTTCCGCCCAGTCGTTCGATAATGGTTTTGCAGATAGACAAGCCCAGTCCCGTGCCTTGCGCAAAGTTATTCACCTTTACAAAGCGTTCAAAGACCCTTGCCAGTTTGTCGGTTTCGATGCCGATGCCGGTGTCGCTGACATGAAATTCTATTCCGTTTCCTTTGCGGCGGTATCCGTAGCCGACGCTGCCGCTTGTGGTAAATTTGAAGGCATTTCCGATAAGGTTCGATATTACCTGGAAGATGCGGTTCTTGTCGCCTTCAACGACAATCTCCTCGTCCGAGGCCTCGTAAACAAGCTCCACACCCTCGGGGCAGCGGAATTTCAGTGCATCGTGTATTTCCTTGCAGAGCGGGTGCAGGCGTACCGGGGTGATGGTGAATTCTACCATGCCCGCTTCAATCTTGGAGAGGTCCAGGATTTCGTTTATCAGTTGCAGAAGCCTTTCGTTGTTGGCTTCCACGATGTCGTAGTAGTCTTGCCGCTCCTCGGCATCGGTGCTCTCGGCAATGATTCTGGAAAAGCCTACGATGGCGTTGAGCGGGGTACGTATCTCGTGGCTCATATTGGCAAGGAAAGCCGATTTCAACTGGTCGGAAGTCTCCGCTTTCTCTTTGGCTACGAGCAGTTCCCGTTTCATCCGTTCCATTTCGGTGATGTCCCATTCGATACTTAATAAGATAGGTGGGAAGTCGCTGCTTTCAATACGCATCTTCCGTTTGTCCAGAAAGATGGATTTACCGTTCTGGTCGTGCTCTTCGGTAATCCAGTGCTTCTCGATTCCGGTCCGGGCTATTTCAACATCCTGCTTTCTCTTCTCTTGTGCCAGCTCGAGGGGATAGAAGTCGAAATCGTCTTTACCCAATGCCTCTTTAAGGGGAATGTTGCGGTTGTACGATTCGCGGTTGCGGTATAGGTATTTAAAGCCGCTTTGGATGTCCTTGACAACGATACCGGCAGGAAGGTTTTCGATGGTCTTGTCCAGAATCTGGCTGAACCGTTTGATTTGCTGCTCGTTCCTGATGCGTTGGGTGATGTCCCGGCTGAATCCCCACAGGATGGCCTCGCCTTTGTCGCTTGTCACCCAATAGGCACTTCCTTCCATAGCCAGCACTTCGGGGTGTTCGGGCAGAGGGTGGTAGAGGATGAAGCCGTTGCGCTTTTCTCCCTTGCTGAGTGACTTGATCAGTCCTTGCCAGGAATTCTCGTCCTGTGCATTTGTGTTTATCCGGTAGATGTTCAGTGTGCTGACGTCGTCCGTCATGCTGATGTTGTGATGCTCCCGGAAACGGCGGTTGGCAAAGACGAGCGTACCGTCCTCACGGGCGGCAAATATATCTTCGGTGGAGTTATTGATGGCGTGTGTCAGCAGGGTGATGTCATTGCGCCGTTGCTGGATGTCGGTGATGTTCTGTATGTAGCCTTCCAGAATGCCGGTTCCGTCGGGGAGTATTTCGTGCGAGAAGGTTTTCAGGCGGATATAGAATATCCGTTTCTTGAAACGGATGCGGTAGTCTATGCTGTTTTCCGTATTGCCTTGAAGGTTCTGTACCAGCCATTTGCCGAATATTTCCCTATCCTCGGGCAGGATGTACATAATGTAGTCCTGGACCGGAATTTCCTGTTCCTCTTCAGTACACATTACACGGGAGTGTCCGGTGTAGTAGAAGCATTGCCTGCCGGAATTGTATTTCCATCTTCCGATAAGGGCGGCTTTCTGTATTTCGTTGAGTTCGTGGTTTCTTTTTTCCAGTTCCCGTTTGCGCTGGCTGCGTTCGGTGATGTCGCGGTATTGGCAGAGCACCATATCTTCGTAGGGGCGCATGATACATTTAAAGAAGTAGGTCTCGCTGCCGATAGTCAGTTCGTAGTTCCGGGCGGAAACTTCCTTGTACGCAAGTACTTTCTTGAATTCGGGGTAAACCTGCCGGTAGGTAACAGACGGTAGCAGTTGGAGTATGTTCCTGTCCAGTAACTGATTTTCTTTCAAAAACCACAAGTCTGCGTTATGTACTGCAATGTCCACGCAGATGCCGTTTCTGTCCAATAAAATCATGGTGTCCGATGTCAGCTCCAGCAGCTTTTCGGCATTCTCCGCGTTTTTCAGGATGTTTTTCATAGTTCTCTTGTTTTATGCCCTCCGTGCTTTTTCCCATGTGCCGCCGGCCTGCCCCCGCCGTTTGCGCAGGTAGTTGAAACCGCGGACAACATTGATGTTCATGAAAAGAAAATAATAAGGAACAAAGAGTATTTTATTCTTGATATGTTTTGCTGACAGGTAATGCCCCCAACTCGCCATGAAGTAGAACAGTGCTTGCAGCAGCCAAATGACGGCATAGAGCAGAGGGGTGTTTGACGTAAAAATGAGAATCGTATTGAGGGGGAACAGCAGGAACAACAGTACGGGTGCAAGCGACCATCTCAGTACGCGGTGGGATATGTATTGAAAAGAAAACATACCGTAGCGCAGCGGATTGAGCAATGTACGCAGACGCCAGACGGACTGCAAGCCGCCGGCAGCGATACGCACTTTGCGTTTTTCTTCTTCGTGCATGTCTGCCGAACCGTTTTCTACGGCATAGGCATCGGCGCAATAAGCGATGGTATATCCGCGCATCACAATGCGCAGGGAGAGGGTGAAGTCGTCCAGCAGTGTGTCGGCGGGCATCTCCTCGTACAGCTCGCGACGGATGGCAAACAACTCTCCGGCTGCCCCTACGGCAGAGTAGAGGCGGGAGTCCAGTTGCTTGAGGGCGGACTCGTATTTCCAGTAAAGGCCTTCGCCGCCGGATGCAGCGTTGTCTTTGTCCTGTAAGGCGATGCGCTTCTCTCCGGCCACACAGCCTACTTTGAGATTGGCGAATGCGCGTACAATCTCGCGCAATGCTTCACGGTTGAGGTGTGTATTGGCATCGGTGAATACCACAAGCGGGGTGGTGACGAACCGGATGCCGCGGTTCAGTGCAGCGGTCTTTCCCTCTCTTTGGGGTTGATAAAGCACGGTGGCTTGCGGCCAGTGCGAGAGACGTTCGTTGGTGCGGTCGTTGCTGCCGTCCGTTATCCAGAGTATGTGCAGCTTGTCTGCCGGATAGTCCAGGGAAAGGCTGTTGCGCATCTTATCGTCTACGACATCTTCTTCATTATAGGCAGTAATGAATAGCGTCAGTTCGGGAAGCATGCAGTCTGCCGGCAGGGGCGGGGGAGGTGTTTGACGAAAACATTCCTTTAGTCTGACCAGGACATAAAGGAGCATTCCATAACCTATATATGTATAGAATATAACGAGTAAACTTATCCAAAAGACAGTTTCGCAAATTTTCATCCGTATCAGATTCTTATATTTCTATTTCGAGAGCAGGGGGATTAATGCCCAAAAATATGGATAATCTTTTGGCGGTGCAAGAAAAAGGAAGAATTTATTAGTGATTGGCAGGTAAATGGTAGATGATTGCTGACGGGCAGACAGTGTCTTATTATGCCGCATGGCGCTAACGGCTGCCCGTCAGTTATTTAAAATGCTTCCGTCATATTGAAATAGAACAGCGTCTGGTCGTTTACGGTATTTTTGCCTAAGTCCAGACGCACGTTCATACGGGGTTGGACTTCGATGCGCAGACCTACACCGTAGTTGGGCAGTACGCCTTCAATCTTGCCCATGGTGGGGCCCATGAAACCGCATCCGGTCCAGGCCACGAAACCGATGTGATGCAGCAGGCGTTTTATCCAGTTGCTGCGGTCGGTGTTTATCATCTGGCGGTATTCGGCCATGACGACGTGCGAGGATTTGTCGCGATACTGCCCCATGTAGTAGCCGCGCAGGTCGAAAGGGGTTCCGGTCAGGGAATATTGGGTGAGGGGGACGTTGCCGAATACGTTCTTGCTTTGCGCGGTCCAGGCGAATACCTTGCGGTGGCCTACGGACTTGTACTGGCGGTAGTCCAGTTCCAGACGGTAGAAGTTGTTGTCGCTGCCGAAAGCCTTGCTGTACATCATGCCCCGGAAATCCAAGTATACACCCTTGTAGGCGTTGGCGGGAATGTCGCGGCTGTCGTAGGTGAGGAGGAAGCCGAGACCGGCGTTGAAGTTCTTGTAGCCGTTGGCCGTACCGCCGGCTGCCACGTAGTCGGGCTCTTCGATGAGATGCTTGGCAGGGTCGGTTATCTTGTCGTAGTTGATGTCTACCTGCGGACCGGCAAAGACGTTGCTTTCTCCCAGGCGGAACAGGAACCACGGGTTGATTTGTATGCCGCTGTAACGGTATTTGCTGGTACTGTCGCTTCGAACGTAATCTTTGTTCGTGCCGTAACCGATGCCGTAGAAGTTGTCTTCCGTATTCTTGTAGACAAACTTTCCGAAGATGCGGAAGCGGTCGCCTTTAAAGAAAAGCTGTGGCTTTACCATCAGGTTGACGCCGCCTTTGAACATATAGGCTATGGACATGGGCAGCACCGAACGCAACTGTGTGGTGTCGCTTGGATTCATACGGAAAGTCATCAGCGCGCTTCCGCCTATCAGTGCGCCGAAATCGGGCGTATAGCTGGGGCCGCCCAATATATTATAGTGGAAATTTCTGCGGGCTACCCTTTGTTTGCGCAATTCCTTTTTGGTCAGTGCGGGAGTGGTGTCGTTGGTAGCTGTAACGGTCTGCTCTTGTGCTGAAACAGTCGTCAGTATCAGTATCAGAGTAAATATACTCAGTATGTATTTTCTCATATCGTGCGAATATGGCTGCAAAGAAAACTATTTTATTTGAATTGGTTTTGAATAGAATAGATAATAAATCTAAAGAGGGCACTAAAATTATCAAAAAAGACATTACATTTGCTTTGTCAAGGCTTTTAGATGGGGAATGCAAAGTTCTTAGACATAAGAACAAAAGTACAGATTCTGTTAATGTATAGTCATAACTGCCATCTGTATATTGTATGTTCTTATGTTCTTCTGTCTGAAAAATGACATAAGAGAATACTCTGTATGCTTTGTCTGCTTTGTAATGAAAGTATCTGTTTATCATCTTGTTTAATATCGAACATACATAACAAATAATGAAATGAACAAACGTATTTTATCTGTAATTGTTTTCGGCGCCGCACTGCTTTCGGTGCAGGCGCAGGACGGCAAGGGCGGGATAAGCCCTGCCATGCTCGGTCAGATTCAACAGAGTTATCAAGGTACGCCTTCCGACAAGGCGTTGCGCAATGCCATCGGCAACAACGACATCCGCAAGCTGGCGCTCAACCAGGAGAATATGCAGGATATGGATACCCATTTTTCCATCAAGGTGGATTCCAAAGGCATCACCGACCAGAAGTCTTCCGGCCGTTGTTGGCTGTTCACCGGGCTGAATGTAATGCGTGCCAAGGCCCTTGCACGCTATGGCTTCCCGGCTTTCGAGTTCTCGGAGATATATCCTTTCTTTTGGGATCAGTTGGAGAAATCCAATCTCTTCCTGCAAGGCATCATCGACACTGCCGACAAACCGCTGGATGACAAAACGGTGGAATGGCTGCTGAAACATCCGTTGAGCGACGGCGGCACATTCACCGGAGTGGCGGACATCGTTTCCAAATACGGCCTTGTGCCCAAATCTGCCATGCCGGAGACGAACAGCAGCGAGAATACCGCCCGTATGGCTAATCTCATCTCTTTGAAACTGAAAGAGTACGCCCTCCAGCTCCGCAACCTTGCTGCCGAAGGCGCCAAGCCTGCCGCTCTGGAGAAAGAGAAAACCGCCATGTTGGGCACTGTCTATCGCATGCTGGTGCTGAACCTGGGTGTTCCGCCTACGGAATTCGACTATGTGCGTACCGATGCCCAAGGCAATCCGGTGGAGACGGAGCACCATACCCCGATGTCTTTCCTTGAGAAATATGGTGACAAACAACTGCTCACCAACTACGTGATGCTGATGAACGACCCCAGCCGCGAGTATTACAAATGCTATGAGATTGACTACGACCGCCACCGCTACGACGGCAAGAACTGGACGTACGTAAACCTGCCCGTAGAGGATATCAAGCAAATGGCTATCGCTTCATTGAAAGACAGTACCATGATGTATTTCTCCTGCGACGTAGGTAAGTTCCTGAACTCGGAACGCGGCTTGCTCGATGTGAAAAACTATGACTATGGATCGCTCATGGGCACTACCTTCGGAATGGACAAGAAACAACGCATCCAAACCTTCTCCAGCGGCTCTTCCCACGCCATGACACTGATGGCGGTAGACCTGGACAAAGACGGAAAACCCGTCAAATGGATGGTCGAAAACAGCTGGGGCGCTGACAGCGGCTACAAAGGCCACCTCATCATGACAGACGAATGGTTCGACGAATACATGTTCCGCCTGGTAGTGGAAACCAAATACGTCCCTGCCAAGATAATGGAACTCTTCAAACAAAAGCCTGTCCGCCTGCCGGCATGGGACCCGATGTTTGCAAACGATTAGCGGTTAGTGGTTAGCGATTAGTGGTTAGTGATTAGTGATTAGTGATTAGTGATTAGTAGGCTGCGCTATAACTCTGCAGGATATCCATTCCCAACCGTTCATCGCTAATCGCTAATCACTAACCGCTAATCCCTCTCCTCGTGTTCGTTAACGAAAGGAATTACGGAAATTTCTCCGTAATTCCTTTCTTTTTTGCTCTTTATTCACATTCTTTTTTGCTACTTTTGCGGGCAAATTAATGAAACCATTATTTTATATAAACGCATGGCAAATGTAATTAAGTTACGCAAAGGCCTTGACATCAACCTGAAAGGCAAAGCTGCCGAAGAGTTTATGTCTGTGAAAGAGCCGGGATTCTACTCGTTGGTTCCCGATGATTTTACGGGTATCACTCCGAAAGTGGTGGTGAAGGAACAGGAGTATGTGATGGCCGGGGGACCCTTGTTTATCGACAAGAATCATCCTGAATTGAAATTTGTTTCGCCCGTAAGCGGCGTAGTGACGAGCGTGGAACGCGGTGCACGTCGTAAGGTGCTGAACATCGTGGTAGAGGCTGCCGCCGAGCAGGACTACGAGGAGTTCGGCAAGATGGACCCGTCCAAGATGAGCGCACAGGAAGTGAAGGACGCATTGCTGCAAGCCGGTATGTTCGCCTTTATCCGCCAACGTCCGTACGACGTAATCGCCGACCCGACGGTGACGCCGAAAGCAATCTTTATCTCCGCTTTCGACAGCAACCCGCTGGCTCCCGACTTCGAGTTCGTCCTGAAGGGCGAGGAAGCAAACTTCCAGACAGGACTTGACGCTTTGTCCCGCATGGCAAAAACCTATCTGAGTATCAGTGTAAAACAAAAAGCAGCCGCACTTGTGCAGGCAAAGAACGTTACCCTTACCGCATTCGACGGGCCTAATCCGGCAGGTAACGTAGGTGTACAAATCAACCACATCTCTCCCATAGTGAAAGGCGAGACGGTATGGACCATCGGCGCGGAAGCCGTAATCTTTATCGGTCGTTTGATGAACACCGGTCGCGTAGACCTCACCCGCACCGTAGCCGTAACAGGCAGTGAAGTGCTGAAACCCGCATACTGCAAGTTGCGTGTAGGCGCATTGCTCACCAACGTTTTCAAAGGCAATGTAACCACCGACAAAGACCTGCGCTACATCAGCGGTAATGTGCTGACGGGTAAGAAAGTTGCCCCCAACGGTTTCCTCGGCGCTTTCGACAGCCAGCTCTCCGTAATCCCCGAAGGAGATGAAATCCACGAAATGCTGGGTTGGATTATGCCGCGTTTCAATCAGTTCAGTGTCAACCGCTCTTATTTCAGTTGGCTGATGGGTAAGAAAGAATATGTAATCGACGCCCGTATCAAGGGTGGCGAACGCCATATGATTATGTCCAACGAATACGACCGCGTGTTCCCCATGGACATCTACCCCGAATATCTGCTGAAAGCCATCATCGCGGGAGACATCGACCGCATGGAAGCTCTGGGCATCTACGAAGTAGCTCCCGAAGACTTTGCGCTCTGCGAATTCGTATGCTCTTCCAAAGTGGAAGTCCAGCGTATCGTTCGTGCCGGTCTCGACATGCTCCGTGCCGAAATGGCTTAGGAAATTAAGAATTAAGAATTAAAAATTAAAAAATGACGGTTGAAACATTGCGATATAACCTGCCAAGTGTATACAGCGCAGCCTATTTCTCAATTTTCAATTCTCAATTATCAATTTAATAAATGAAAGCGTTAAGAAATTATCTCGACAAGATAAAGCCGAACTTTGAAGAGGGCGGCAAATTCCACGCATTTCGTTCGGTGTTCGACGGCTTCGAGACATTCCTGTTCGTGCCCAACACCACTGCGAAATCGGGAACGCATATTCACGACTCTATCGACAGCAAACGCATCATGTCGATGGTGGTTATTGCGTTGATGCCGGCGCTGCTGTTCGGTATGTATAACGTAGGTTACCAGCATTTCCACGCCACCGGTGCTGCCGGCGGTTTCTGGGAAATGTTCGCTTACGGTTTCCTGGCTGTATTGCCTAAAATCATTGTATCTTATGTAGTGGGTCTGGGCATCGAGTTTGTTGTGGCCCAGTGGAAGAAGGAAGAAATTCAGGAAGGTTTCCTGGTTTCGGGTATCTTGATTCCGATGATTGTGCCGGTAGACTGTCCGTTGTGGATTCTGGCGGTGGCCACTGCATTCTCCGTAATCTTTGCCAA
Source organism: Bacteroides sp. NSJ-48 (assembly GCF_014287405.1). NCBI lineage: Bacteria > Pseudomonadati > Bacteroidota > Bacteroidia > Bacteroidales > Bacteroidaceae > Bacteroides > Bacteroides sp. NSJ-48. Next base: position 31,868 of record NZ_JACOOD010000016.1, read on the forward strand.
GGAAGTATTCGGCGGTACGGGTATGAACGTGTTCAACGTTGCCCTGATTACGCGTGCCTTCCTGTTCTTCGCCTATCCTACGAAGATGTCCGGTGATGCCGTTTGGGTATCAGGCGACAGCATTTTCGGTTTGGGACAGACGGTAGACGGGCTCACCGTTGCCACTCCGCTGGGAGCAGCCGCTACTGCGGGCGCTTATCCGGAGTTCTCGTGGGACATGGTGACCGGCCTTATTCCGGGCTCCATCGGTGAAACCAGCGTCATAGCCATCGCCCTCGGCGCCATCCTGCTGCTGTGGACGGGCATCGCGAGCTGGAAAACGATGTTCTCCGTGTTCGTGGGCGGTGCATTCATGGGCTGGGTGTTCAACACCATCGGTCCGGACACTGCAATGGCCAACATGCCGTGGTACGAACATCTCGTGCTGGGCGGTTTCTGCTTCGGCGCCGTATTCATGGCTACCGACCCCGTAACTTCTGCCCGTACGGAAACAGGTAAGTACATCTTCGGATTCCTTATCGGCGCAATGGCTATCATCATCCGCGTGCTGAACCCCGGTTATCCCGAAGGCATGATGCTTGCCATCCTGCTGATGAATATCTTCGCTCCGCTGATTGACTACTGTGTGGTACAGGGCAACATCAGCCGCCGCGAGAAACGTGCAACCGCTAAGTCTAACAATTAAAATACCGGAAAAAGAAATGAATACCAATAGTAACAGTTATACTATCATTTATGCTTCGGTAATGGTTGTTATCGTTGCATTCCTGCTGGCATTCGTAAGTTCTTCTCTGCGTGCCACTCAGAACAAGAACGTGGAGCTGGATACGAAGAAGCAGATTCTTGCCGCCCTCAACATCAAGAATGTAGAGGATGCCGATGCAGAATATAATAAGTACATCAAGGGCGATATGCTGATGAACGAGGACGGTACGCTGACCGAGAACACCGGCGCATTTGCCACCGCTTACGAGAAAGAAGCAAAGGAAAATCACCGTCTGCACGTGTTTGTGGCCGAAGTGGACGGAGAGACGAAATATGTATTCCCCGTTTACGGTGCAGGTCTTTGGGGCGCTATCTGGGGGTATGTGGCCCTGAACAGCGACAAGGATACCGTTTACGGCGTTTACTTCTCTCATGCCAGCGAAACCCCGGGTCTGGGTGCGGAAATCGCAACCCCTCAGTTCCAGGGAGAATTTCCGGGCAAGAAGACACTGGAGAACGGTGAAATTGCCCTCGGCGTTGTGAAGAACGGAAAAGTAGAGAAACCGGACTATCAGGTAGACGGCATCTCAGGCGGTACTATCACCTCTGTGGGTGTGGATGCCATGCTGAAAACCTGTCTGAACAGCTACAAGAACTTTTTAACCAATAATAATGAGGAGAAATAAGAATATGGGAGCATTGTTTTCAAAAAAGAATAAAGAAGTATTCTCTACTCCGCTTGGACTGAACAACCCCGTTACCGTACAGGTGCTGGGTATCTGTTCTGCCTTGGCCGTTACCGCCAAGCTGGAACCGGCTATCGTGATGGGGCTTTCCGTAACGGTGATTACGGCATTCTCCAATGTAGTGATTTCATTGTTGCGCAAGACCATCCCCAACCGTATCCGTATCATCGTCCAGTTGGTGGTAGTTGCCGCATTGGTAACGATTGTAAGTGAGATTCTGAAAGCTTTTGCTTACGATGTAAGCGTACAGCTTTCCGTATATGTAGGTCTGATTATCACAAACTGTATCCTTATGGGACGTCTGGAAGCATTTGCCATGCAGAACGGTCCGTGGGAGTCTTTCCTCGACGGTGTGGGCAACGGTTTGGGATATGCCAAGATTCTGGTTATCGTGGCTTTCTTCCGCGAATTGCTGGGTTCGGGTACGTTGCTCGGTTTCAACATCCTGAACTACGAACCTTTGCAGAAGATCGGTTATGTAAACAACGGCTTGATGCTGATGCCGCCCATGGCACTGATTCTCTGTGCCTGCATTATCTGGTATCAACGCGCACGCCATAAAGAATTGCAGGAAAAGTAATATAAATGAAGAATGAGGAATGACGAATGAAGATTGTGCCGTCACTGTATGGAGATTCTTGATTCTTAATTCTTAGTTCTTAATTAAAAGAATTATGGAACATTTATTAAGTTTATTCGTCCGCTCCATTTTTGTGGACAATATGATATTTGCATTCTTCCTCGGTATGTGCTCTTATCTGGCCGTATCAAAGAATGTAAAGACTGCCGTAGGACTGGGTATCGCCGTAACTTTCGTGTTGGTGGTGACGCTGCCGGTCAACTACTTGTTGCAAACGAAAGTACTGGGTCCCGATGCCATCATTGAAGGCGTCGACCTCAGCTTCCTGAGCTTTATTCTTTTCATTGCCGTGATTGCCGCTATCGTGCAGTTGGTGGAGATGATTGTGGAACGTTTCAGCCCTTCGCTCTACGCTTCACTGGGTATCTTCCTGCCGCTGATTGCCGTGAACTGTGCCATTATGGGTGCGTCACTCTTCATGCAGCAGCGCATCAACGTGGGCGAGAGCGATCCTAAATTTATCGGTGGCGTTGCCGATGCCGTTTCCTATGCACTGGGTTCGGGTATCGGCTGGTTGCTGGCCATCGTGGGTCTGGCTGCCATCCGCGAGAAGATGGCTTACTCTGATGTACCTGCTCCGCTGAAAGGCCTGGGCATTACCTTCATCACGGTAGGTCTGATGGCAATGGCATTCATGTGTTTCTCTGGTTTGAACATCTAAAAGAAAGGAATAAGACAATGGATATGAATTTGATATTAGCAAGCATTGGAGTATTCCTCGTGGTTGTTCTGCTGCTTGTGGTTATTCTGTTGGTAGCCAAGAATTTCTTGGTTCCATCCGGTAATGTGAAATTGACTATCAACGGCGAAAAGGAACTGGAAGTCGCTTCCGGTTCGACGCTGCTGAATACGCTGTCTGTCAACGGCATCTTCCTTTCCTCTGCTTGCGGTGGCAAGGGCTCTTGCGGACAGTGCAAATGCCAGGTTGTAGAGGGCGGCGGCGAGATTCTGCCTTCCGAAATACCTCACTTCAGCCGTAAGCAGGTTCAGGACCACTGGCGTCTGGGCTGCCAGGTGAAGGTGAAGGGCGACATGGGCATCAAAATCGACGAGTCCGTACTCGGCGTTAAAGAGTGGGAGTGCGAGGTTATCTCCAACAAGAACGTGGCTACGTTTATCAAAGAGTTTATCGTGGCATTGCCCAAGGGCGAGCACATGGACTTCATCCCCGGTTCTTATGCGCAGATTAAGATTCCTAAATTCTCCATGGATTACGACAAGGACATCGACAAGTCTCTTATCGGCGAGGAATATCTGCCTGCATGGGAGAAATTCGGTCTGCTCGGCCTGAAATGCCGCAACGACGAAGAAACCATCCGTGCCTACTCCATGGCTAACTATCCTGCAGAGGGCGACCGCATCATGCTGACGGTACGTATCGCCACTCCGCCTTTCAAGCCGAAAGACCAGGGTCCGGGCTTCATGGATGTGATGCCGGGTATCGCTTCCTCTTACATCTTCACCTTGAAACCGGGTGACAAGGTAACGATGAGCGGCCCTTACGGAGATTTCCACCCGATTTTCGATTCCAAGAAGGAGATGATGTGGATTGGCGGTGGTGCAGGTATGGCTCCGTTGCGTGCTCAGATTATGCACCTCACGAAGACGCTGCACACAACCGACCGTGTGATGAACTACTTCTACGGCGCGCGTGCCCTCAACGAAGTGTTCTACCTGGAAGACTTCCTGCAGATAGAAAAGGATTTCCCCAACTTCAAGTTCCACCTTGCACTGGACCGTCCCGACCCGGCAGCCGATGCAGCAGGCGTGAAGTATACTCCGGGCTTCGTACACAACGTAATCTACGAGACTTACCTGAAAGACCACGAAGCTCCCGAAGACATCGAATACTACATGTGCGGTCCCGGCCCGATGTCCAAAGCCGTTGAGAAGATGCTCGACGACCTCGGCGTTCCGGCTCAGAACCTGATGTTCGACAACTTCGGCGGATAAGGAAACGGTGTTGTCAAAGACACATAATAGTAAAATAGTGAAGAAACTCCGGCAGGGCTGCGACTCTTGCCGGAGTTTTTTTATGGGCATAGGATAGAGGCGGTTCGAAAGAAATGAGTATCTTTGCTTTATCGTAATCTAAAAACAGTGGACGGTATGAGCAATAAAATATATCCTATCGGAATACAGAACTTCGAGAAAATCCGCAAAGACGGGTATTTCTATATCGATAAAACCGCTTGGGTTTATCAGTTGGCCAAGACCGGCAGTTACTACTTCCTCAGCCGTCCGCGCCGTTTCGGCAAAAGTCTTCTGATTTCCACCTTAGAGGCCTACTTTCAAGGGAAAAAGGAATTGTTCAAGGGACTGGCCATCGAGAAACTGGAGAAAGACTGGACGGAACATCCCATTTTGCATCTGGACTTGAACATCGAACGGTATGATACGCCCGAAAGTCTGGGTAATATACTGGAGAAGAACCTTTCCGAATGGGAGAAACTTTATGGCGCCGATGTTTCCGAACGTACATACTCTTTGCGCTTTGCCGGAATCATCAAGCGTGCTTGCGAGCAGACAGGGCAGCGTGTGGTAATCCTTGTGGACGAATACGACAAACCGATGCTCCAGGCTATCGGCAACGGGGAACTGCAAAAGGAATACCGCAACACGCTGAAACCTTTCTACGGTGTGCTTAAAACGATGGACGGCTGTATCAAACTGGCTTTCCTTACCGGTGTCACCAAATTCGGCAAGATCAGCGTGTTCAGTGACTTGAATAACCTGGATGATATTTCCATGCAGGAAATGTATGTCGGTCTTTGCGGAATAACCGGGCAGGAGATTCACGATAATCTTGAAGAAGAGCTTCACGAGTTGGCAGACGCTCAGAAAATGACCTACGAGGAAGCTTGTACCGAGTTGAAGCGGAGATATGACGGCTATCATTTCGTAGAGAACACCGAAGGTATCTACAACCCTTTCAGCTTGCTGAATACTTTTAAATATAAGAAATTCGGCAGTTACTGGTTCGAGACGGGAACACCCACCTACCTGATAGAACTGTTGAAACGCTACCATTACGACCTGGAACACATGGCGCATGCCGAAACGTATGCCGATGTGCTGAACAGTATCTATGGAGATGAGGAACCGTTGCCCGTAATTTTCCAGAGCGGTTATCTCACGATAAAGGGGTATGATGAACGTTTTGGAATTTATCGTCTCGGCTTCCCCAATCGTGAGGTGGAAGAAGGTTTTGTTAGATTCCTCATACCTTACTATACACGTTTCAACAAGATTGAAGCACCGTTTGAAATACAAAAGTTTGTACAGGAAATAGAGAGAGGTGAGCCCGATGCCTTCTTCCGCCGCCTGCAAAGTTTCTTTGCCGATACTCCCTACGAATTGGTGAAAGAACTGGAGCTGCACTATCAGAATGTGCTCTTCATCGTTTTCAAACTGGTAGGTTTTTATGTAAAAGCGGAGTATCACACTTCGCAGGGCAGGATAGACCTTGTACTGCAAACCGACAAGTACGTTTATGTAATGGAATTCAAACTGAACGGCACTGCGGAAGAGGCTTTGCAGCAGATTAACGACAAGCAGTACGCACTGCCTTTTGCAGCGGACAGCCGCAAGGTACTCAAGATAGGGGTGAATTTCAGTAATACTACGCGCAATATCGAGCGTTGGGTGGTAGAGGAACTTTAAGTCAGCCATATTGCTGCCATTGTTTTTTCTCCGTCTGTACCGGCTCTTTTTCTACACATGTGTTTTTTTCTTCAGTACATACTGATTGTTTTTCCAGTGGGTACCCTTTGTTTATCCCTGTTAAACTCAAAATTTATCCTCAATAAACTTGAAGTTTAACCGGGATAAATCGGGAGTTTGACCGGGATAAATTGTAATATACTTCATGCAGAACGAAGTGATATATACACCATCACCTCGTTTTCCGCCAATCTTTTCGTATCTTTGCTCCATTAAACCAAAGTACTTTATGGAACAATCTGACATACTTCGTAACTTACGGATAGAGCAACTCACCCCGATGCAGGAAGCAGCGCGGGATGCCTATCAATCGGATAAGGACCTCGTCCTGTTGTCGCCCACGGGGTCGGGCAAGACGCTGGCATTCCTGCTGCCGCTGGTGCAATCGCTCAAAGCCGATGTGCAGGGCGTACAGGCGGTGGTGCTCGTACCGTCGCGCGAGCTTGCCTTGCAGATAGAAAACGTATTCAAGTCGATGAACGTCCCTTTCAAGGCGATGAGCTGCTACGGCGGACGTCCGGCAATGGACGAGCACCGTACGATGAGGGGCATCAACCCTGCCGTTATCATCGGCACTCCCGGACGTATGAACGACCATTTGCGGAAGCAGAACTTCGATACCCGCTTTGTAACCACATTGGTGATAGATGAATTCGACAAATGCCTTGAATTCGGCTTTCACGACGAGATGGCGGAAGTTATCGGACAGTTGCCTGCCTTGAAGAAACGGGTATTGCTGTCGGCAACGGATGCCGAGGAAATCCCGCAGTTCACCGGAGTGGGCGGGGCGGAATCGTCACCGCAGGTTGTCAAGCTGAGTTTTCTTTCGGGCGAAACCGTATCCGGACGATTGGACTTGCAGAAGGTAATCTCTCCCGAAAAAGACAAGCTGGAGACATTGTACCGGCTGCTTTGTACGCTGGGCGACCGTTCTACACTGGTATTCGTGAACTATCGCGAGAGCGTGGAGCGTACGGTAGCCTATCTGAAGTCGAAGAAATTCCCTTGCGATGCTTTTCACGGCGGTATGGAACAGGACGACCGCGAGCGGGCGCTCTATAAGTTCCGCAACGGCAGTTGCCCCGTCCTGGTATCGACCGACCTTGCCGCACGCGGATTGGATATTCCGGGCATCGACAACGTGGTGCACTATCACATGCCCGTCAACGAAGAAGCCTTTACGCACCGTAACGGACGCACGGCACGCTGGGAAGCGCGCGGCTCTTCTTTCCTGCTTCTGCATGCCGAAGAGCGTCTGCCCGATTATCTTCCGGAGGAGCTCTCCGTATTCGAATTGCCGGAGCAGACGCCGAAGCCTGCCAAACCCCGCTGGACTACCTTATATATAGGCAAAGGCAAGAAAGACAAACTGAACAAGGTGGACATTGTGGGCTTCCTGTATAAGAAAGGCGGACTGGTGCGCGAAGATGTAGGACAGGTGGATGTGAAGGAGCACTATGCTTTCGTGGCAGTCCGCCGCAGCAAAGTAAAGCAATTGCTTACACTGCTGCGCGGGGAAAAAATCAAGGGGATGAAGACTTTGATAGAAGAAGCTCGTTGACAGTATGTTATGAAGCATATCCGGTGATGTTATTAAGCATGGGAAAATAGTTTGTTTTTGATAATCATGCACTTTTTTTTCAGTTTTTATTCCCGGTAGAAAGTTTTTTCAGCTTCTATCTTTCAGTTTACTTTTTAATACTTTTTGTGTTAAGTATACATAACAGTTTGGCGTATATTTCTTGTATATACCAATAAAAAGTAAGGCAAATACGCGATAAAGAAGAAAAATTATAAGGAAAGATTTGCAATGCAGAAATAATTCCGTAATTTCGCCATGTCGAAAGACATAAACGAACGAAATTGTATAACCAAAACAAACTTCAAATGAAAAAGCATAATTTCAACGCAGGACCTTCCATTCTTCCGCGTGAGGTGATAGAGGATACGGCGAAGGCTATTTTAGATTTCAATGGATCCGGTCTGTCTCTTATGGAGATTAGCCACCGCGCCAAGGACTTCCAGCCCATAGTGGACGAAGCCGTAGCACTGTTCAAAGAACTACTTAACATTCCCGAAGGCTATTCGGTGCTGTTCCTGGGGGGTGGTGCAAGTCTGGAATTCTGCATGATACCTTTCAACTTCCTCGAAAAGAAGGCCGCTTACCTCAATACGGGTGTGTGGGCAAAGAAAGCCATGAAGGAAGCCAAGGGATTTGGCGAGGTTGTAGAGGTTGCCTCTTCTGCTGAAGCCACCTATACTTACATTCCGAAAGATTATACGGTACCGGCCGATGCGGACTATTTCCATATCACCACCAACAATACTATCTATGGCACGGAATTGAAGGAAGACCTGAACGTAAACGTTCCTATGATTGCCGATATGTCGTCCGATATTTTCTCCCGTCCTATTGATGTATCCAAATACATCTGTATCTATGGCGGTGCACAGAAGAATCTGGCTCCTGCGGGTGTGACATTCGTTATCGTGAAGAACGATGCAGTGGGCAAGGTGTCACGTTACATCCCGACCATGCTGAACTATCAGACTCACATCGACGGCGGTTCAATGTTCAATACTCCTCCCGTTGTTCCTATCTATGCGGCATTGCAGACATTGCGCTGGATAAAGGCTCAGGGCGGTGTGAAGGAAATGGAACGTCGCGCCATCGAAAAGGCGGATATGCTGTATGCCGAGATAGACCGCAACAAGATGTTTGTGGGTACTGCCGCCAAAGAAGACCGTTCACGCATGAACATCTGCTTCGTAATGGCTCCCGAATACAAGGAACTGGAAGCCGACTTCCTGAAATTCGCTACCGAAAAGGGTATGGTAGGTATCAAGGGACACCGTTCCGTAGGCGGTTTCCGTGCATCTTGCTACAATGCCATGCCGAAGGAAAGCGTACAGGCTTTGATAGACTGCATGCAGGAATTTGAGAAACTTCATTAATAATATTTGTTCACCACAGAGGGCACAGAGTCCCACAGAGATGAAATGAAAAGGAAAACTCTGTGAAACTTCGTGCGGTTCTGTGGTGAATCTTTTTTTAATACCATTGAATCATGAAAGTATTAGTTGCAACAGACAAACCGTTTGCAAAAGTTGCAGTAGACGGTATTCGCAAAGAAATTGAAGCAGCAGGCTATGAACTTGCCTTGCTGGAAAAATATGGCGATAAGGCAAAATTGCTGGAAGCCGTGAAAGATGCCAATGCCATTATTATCCGTAGCGACATTATTGATGCCGAGGTTTTGGATGCCGCCAAAGAGCTGAAAATCGTAGTGCGTGCCGGTGCGGGGTATGACAATGTGGACTTGGATGCCGCAACCGCCCACAATGTATGTGTGATGAACACTCCGGGGCAGAACTCCAACGCTGTGGCCGAACTGGCTTTCGGGCTTATGGTAATGGCTGTCCGCAATCTGTACAACGGTACTTCCGGTACGGAGCTGAAAGGCAAGAAGTTGGGCATTCATGCTTACGGTAACGTAGGCCGCAATGTAGCCCGCATAGCCAAAGGTTTCGGCATGGACATTTACGCATTCGACGCTTTCTGCCCGAAAGAGGTTATCGAGAAAGACGGTGTAAAGGCTGTGGCTTCGGCCGAGGAACTTTATTCTGCCTGCGACATCGTTTCGCTGCACATTCCCGCAACGGCGGAAACCAAGAACTCCATTAACTATGCTTTGGTGGGCAGGATGCCGAAAGGCGGTCTGCTGGTGAACACCGCCCGCAAGGAAGTTATCAATGAAGCCGAGCTGATACAACTGATGGAAGAACGTGCCGACTTGAAGTACATGACCGATATTATGCCTGCAGCCAATGATACATTTGCCGCCAAGTTTGCCGGCCGTTACTTCTCCACACCGAAGAAGATGGGCGCGCAGACGGCCGAAGCCAATATCAATGCCGGCATTGCCGCTGCCAGACAGATTGTGGGCTTCCTGAAAGACGGCTGCGAGAAGTTCCGCGTAAATAAGTAATGGATTTATACTCTGATAACCATGGCAACAATAAAACCTTTTAAAGGGATTCGTCCCCCTCAGGATTTGGTAGAGCAGGTGGCATCCCGTCCGTACGACGTCCTGAATTCCGCCGAAGCGCGTGAAGAAGCGGCAGGAAACGAAAAATCCCTGTATCACATCATCAAGCCCGAAATAGATTTTCCGGTCGGTACGGACGAGCACGATGAACGTGTGTACCGGAAAGCGGCCGAGAACTTCCAAATGTTCCAGGACAAAGGCTGGCTGGTGCAGGACGATAAGGAGAACTATTACATATATGCCCAGACCATGAACGGTAAGACGCAATATGGTTTGGTGGTGGGCGCATACGTGCCCGATTACATGAACGGCGTTATCAAGAAGCATGAGCTTACCCGCCGCGACAAGGAAGAAGACCGCATGAAGCATGTCCGTGTGAACAATGCCAACATCGAGCCCGTATTCTTCGCTTACCCCGACAATGCAGTGCTGGATGCGGTCATTGCCCGTTACACGGCACAGAAGCCTGTTTACGACTTTGTGGCTCCGGACGACGGTTTCGGCCATACATTCTGGATTATCGACCGGCAGGAAGATATTGAGGTCATAACCAAAGAGTTTGCCAAGATGCCGGCACTTTACATTGCCGACGGACACCACCGCAGTGCAGCCGCAGCCCTGGTGGGTGCGGAGAAGGCCGGACAGAATCCCAATCATCGCGGAGACGAGGAGTACAACTACTTCATGGCAGTCTGTTTCCCCGCCAACCAGTTGACTATCATCGACTACAACCGCGTGGTGAAGGACCTGAACGGGTTGACTCCCGAAGAATTCCTGGCTGCCGTAGGCAAGAACTTCACGGTAGAAGAGAAAGGAACGGAAATCTACAAGCCGGCAGGCCTGCATAACTTCTCCCTTTACCTGGACGGCAAGTGGTACAGCCTTACGGCAAAGCCGGGCACTTACAACGACAATGACCCTATCGGCGTGCTGGATGTTACCATTTCGTCCAACCTGATACTGGATGAAATCCTCGGTATCAAAGACCTCCGTTCCGACAAGCGTATCGACTTTGTCGGCGGTATCCGCGGGCTGGGCGAATTGAAGAAGCGGGTGGACAGCGGTGAGATGAAAGTGGCTTTGGCGCTTTATCCTGTGTCCATGAAGCAGTTGATGGACATTGCCGATACCGGCAATATCATGCCGCCCAAGACCACTTGGTTCGAACCGAAGCTGCGTTCGGGACTGGTAATTCATAAACTGGACTGATTCAGATATAATTTCAAAGAACGGATAAGAAGAAGGTGCATGGAAACTTGGCAGGTTTTGATGCACCTTCGCTATTTTATATTGCCATTCCCTTTTCCGGTATACGGAAAATACCGACCTTTGCCGTCAAAATAAGATACCGTTATTCGGCATTAGTTATTAAAACCAAAAGAACGATATGGGCAAAAAGGAAGAATACAAACTGAAGAACGAACAGTTCCTGCAAAATCTGCGTACCGAAGAAGGCGTAAAGGAGTTGGCTGCCGGCGTGCTTTACCGTATCCTGGAAAGCGGGCAGGGCAGTAGTGCTACTCCTCGATTAAACAGTATTGTGTCGGTGCATTACAAGGGAACGCTCATTAACGGCAGGGAGTTTGACAATTCCTGGAAGCGCAACTGTCCGGAGGCTTTCCGGCTGAACGAAGTAATCGACGGCTGGCAGATAGCCTTGCAGCAGATGCGCGTGGGCGACCACTGGATGGTCTACATCCCGTACACCGTGGGATACGGCACACGCACCAGCGGGCCTATTCCGGCTTTCTCCACACTGATATTCGAAGTGAAACTGCTGGGCATTGCCTGAGAGAGGGTGTGAACAATCATGTTACGGAACGGAGACCTTACCCGGGGTGGCATAACGGGTACGCTGTTGCGTTTCACCCTGCCTATGATGGCGGGTTCGTTGCTGCAACAGTGCTATAACATAGCCGATACGCTGATTGTAGGGCAGTGCATCGGTGCGGATGCACTGGCGGCGGTAGGGTCGGCGTATACGCTGATGGTCTTCCTTATCTCCATCCTTCTCGGTTTGTCTATCGGCAGCGGCACGGTATTCTCGTTGCATTACGGTGCGGGAAACCATTCCGCCCTGCGCCGCAGCATTTTCGTGTCGTTCGTACTGATAGGGGCGGTCACATGCGTGCTGAATATGGCGGTATTCGTATGGCTGGACCCCATTCTCCGTTTGCTGCAAGTGCCGCAGGACATTTACGGCATGATGCGCGGTTACCTGTGGATAATCTTTTGCGGCATTGTTTTTACGTTTATCTATAATTTCTATGCGGCGATGCTGCGTGCGGTGGGAGATTCGGTAACTCCTCTCTGGTTTCTGGCACTCTCTGTGGCACTGAATATCGTTCTCGACCTGTTTTTCATCCTGCAACTGGACTGGGGCATCGAGGGGGCTGCGATAGCTACGGTCATGGCACAGGGAGTCGCTTCTGCGGGAATTATGCTCTATACCTGGAGGAAGCGTCCGGAACTGCGGCTGCATATCGGGGACATGCGCTTCGACCGTGGCAGCCTGAAAGAGATAGTCTCTTTCTCCACACTGACCTGTGTGCAGCAGTCGGTCATGAATTTCGGCATCCTGATGATACAGGGGCTGGTCAACAGCTTCGGCACGGCAGTCATGGCCGCCTTTGCCGCTGCCGTCAAGATAGACTCCTTTGCATACATGCCCGTGCAGGAGTTCGGGAACGCCTTTTCCACTTTCATCGCGCAGAACTTCGGGGCGAAACGTTACGGGCGTATCCGCCGGGGTGTCCGCAGCGCCTTGCTTACTACGGTTATCTTTTCGATTATCGTCTCCGTGCTCGTGTTCGTCTTTGCAGAACCGCTGATGCTGATTTTCGTTCATCCGGGCGAAACGGAAATCCTTGCTACCGGAGTGGAGTACCTGCGCATAGAGGGTGCGTTTTACTGCGGCATCGGCATTCTGTTCCTGCTTTACGGCTATTACCGGGCTGTCCGGAAGCCGGGGATGTCGGTAGTGCTCACGGTGATTTCGCTGGGCATTCGCGTGGCGCTATCCTACCTACTGGCGGCTATTCCTTCTGTCGGGGTAACGGGCATCTGGTGGTCTATTCCCATCGGTTGGCTGCTGGCGGACGCGGTGGGTATCCTGTATTATAAAATGAAGAACGGGGCATGAACAATTCCCTTGCGGCATGCTTGCGTTGTGCAGGATTCTTTTTAGTTCTTCATTGAGCTAAGTATCAATAAAAGCGGTATCTTTGCGCCCGATTTTTCAGAAAGAGATACTGCCATGACCAATAATCGTCTTAAAGGATTTACTTACGGAGCCGTTGCCGCTGCCAGTTACGGCATGAACCCGTTGTTTGCATTGCCCTTGTACGGGGCGGGAATGAGTGTGGATTCCGTCCTCTTTTACCGTTACTTTTTCGCCGTTGTGATGCTGGGCATCCTGATGAAAGTGAAGAAACAGTCCTTTGCGCTGAAGAAGACGGATATACTTCCGCTGGCGGTAATGGGGCTGCTGTTCTCTTTTTCCTCGTTCTTTCTCTTCGAGAGCTATAATTACATGGATGCGGGCATTGCGTCCACCATCCTGTTTGTCTATCCGGTGCTGGTTGCCATCATCATGGCGGTGTTTTTCCACGAGAAGGTCTCCTTCATCACGATGTTCTCCATAGCGCTGGCATTTACGGGCATCTCCCTGCTGTACGAGGGTGGGGACGGGAAGACGTTGAGCATGCTTGGCGTACTGTTCGTTATTCTCTCCTCGCTGACGTACGCCATATACATCGTCGGCGTGAACCGCTCTTCACTCAAGGAGCTGCCTACGGCGAAACTCACTTTCTATGCTTTGCTCTTCGGCATCAGCATCTATGTGGTGCGTCTGGACTTTTGCACGGCTTTGCAGCCCGTCCCTTCGCCGGTGCTGTGGGCAAATGTCCTTTCGCTGGCTTTGTTTCCCACTATCATTTCGTTGGTGCTGATGACGCTCTCCATCCACCTCATCGGCTCCACGCCGGCTGCCATATTGGGGGCGCTGGAACCGGTGACGGCGCTGTTCTTCGGCGTAGTGGTGTTTGGCGAGCAGCTCACTCCGCGCATCATGCTCGGCGTACTGATGATACTTACTGCCGTAACACTGATAATTGCGGCGAAGCCGTTGCTGCAACTGGTGAGGAGGCGCATCGGCTGAAAAGCGGCTCTTTCTTCTGCCGCGATAAAGTTTTTTTGCCGGCTATCAAAAGGCGGATAGCAAAAAGTGTAGTATCTTTGCGGCATGAGCGAAGATACGTATAAAACCATAGCCGTCCCGTCCGAGGGAATTTATACCGAGAAGCGCAGCAAGTTTATCGCTATTGCCTTGCCGGTGCGTACGGTTGAAGAAGTAAAGGCGCATCTGGAAACTTATCAGAAGAAATACTACGATGCCCGCCACGTGTGTTATGCCTATATGTTGGGGCACGAGCGCAAGGATTTCCGTGCCAATGACAACGGCGAACCGTCCGGTACGGCGGGAAAGCCCATCCTGGGGCAGATAAACTCGAACGGACTGACGGACATCCTGATTGTCGTGGTTCGTTATTTCGGCGGCATAAAGCTGGGAACCAGCGGACTGATAGTGGCTTATAAGGCTGCCGCTGCCGAGGCTATCGCTGCCGCCACCGTCATTGAAAAGACGGTGGACGAAACGGTGACCGTCCTTTTCGAGTATCCTTTCATGAACGATGTGATGCGCATTGTCAAGGAAGAGGAGCCGGAGATGCTGGAGCAGTCGTACGACATGGACTGCCGCATGACGCTCCGCATCCGCAAGTCGGCAATGCCCAAGTTGAGGGCGCGTCTGGAGAAGGTGGAGACTTTACGTTTTGAGGAAGCGTAAAGTCTCCGGGTTTTCCATATCTTTTGTACGGATTTACTTATCTTTGCACACTTATTTAATCAAAATCGAGTTGATATGGCATTTGAAGCAACCAAGCGCGAGCTGGGCGAACTGTATACCTTCTTCCGTCTGCTGGCGGACGGGAAGGTCTTTCCGGGAACGCCGGACGCGCAGAGAGATGATAGGAAGTGTTGGCCTGTGGCGCTGATACAGAGAGAGGAACATGACGGCACGCGCCGTTATTATATCGGGGAAGAGGATGTGCGCATTGTCAGCGGTACGGTGGAGAAGGACGGTACGTTTACCGCATCGGCAGGAAAAGAGCCGCTTTCGTTTCCCCGTGCGGACTTTGGCGATGCGGCGGAAATCATACTCCATCTGCTCAGAAATGAGCAAGGCGAGGAGGTGGAAGTTTCCGAAGGGCTGGAAGCCTTTCTGGATGCTGTGAACATCTACGACTTGGAGTCCAGAACCGATGACCGTACCGACTTCTCCGTAGCTTTCTGGAGTGCGGACGCTCCGCTCACGGGCTTCACCGTCCGTTGTCGTCTCAGCCGCATGAATCCTTTGCTGGACGGCGGGCGCACAGCCAATCTGAAGCTGGAGCAGAGCGGCGTGAAGTTTGCCGTGCCCACGGTAAACAAGGTGAACGCCTTGCCCGAATCGCCTATGGAAGTTGCCGAACGCATGATGATGATTGAGCGTCTGGGCGGCGTGTTGAAGTATTCCGACGTTGCCGACCGTGTGTTCCGCTGCAACCTGCTGATGATAGACCTCCACTTCCCCCGCATGCTGGCCGAGATGGTACGTATCATGCACCTGGACGGCATTACCCGTGTTGCCGAACTGACGGAACGCATTAAGGAGATGAATCCCCTGAAAATCAAGGACGAACTGATAAACAAGCACCGCTTCTACGAGTTCAAGATGAAACAGTTCCTGCTGGCGCTTGCAACGGGCATGCGTCCGGCAAAGATTTACAACGGTACGGACTCTGCCGTGGAAGGCATGCTGCTGACCAATGGAGACGGCGGGGTGCTCTGCTATCATAAGTCCGACCGGCAGACCTTTGCCGACTTCCTTTACCGGAACACCCGTTTCGAGAAGGGGTCGGTAGATAAGGACAAATACGGCTTCCTGGAGCGGGAGAACGGTGTGTATTACTTTAAACTGAACGTAAAGATAGGATTGGTAAAGCGCTGACCGTCTGTTTGGCGCCGGTATAGGCGGAACGGCAGACTGAAACTTAACGCATTTACTCTCCTTACATAAAAACATATATCCTGACAATGAGCAACGAAGTATTGGAAAATATCAAGTCGCGCCGTAGCGTGCGTACTTATACGGAACAGCAGGTTTCCGCCGGAGATTTGAACCTTGTACTGGAAGCGGCAGCGTATGCCCCCAGCGGCATGAACTTCCAGACGTGGCATTTCACCGCCATCCAGGATGCCGCCGTGCTGACCGAACTGAATGAAAAGATAAAAGGCGCTTTTGCCAAGAGCGACGACCCTCATTTGCAGGAGCGCGGACATAGCGAAACCTATTGTTGCTATTACCATGCTCCGACGCTGGTCATCGTCTCCAACGAGCCTACCCGCTGGTGGGCGCCTATGGACTGCGCATGCGCCTTGCAGAATATTTTCCTTGCCGCCAAGTCTTTGGGCATCGGCTCTTGCTGGATTAACCAATTGGGGCAGACCTGCGACGACCCCGACGTGCGTGCTTTCCTCACCCGCCTCGGCATCCCCGAAAATCACCGTGTGTACGGCTGTGCCGCCTTAGGCTATGCCCCTGCGGATGCTCCCATGAAAGAGAAGAAGCTGGCAGCAGGCACGGTAACCGTAATCCGTTGACGGTGCATGTATCATGTATAGGCGGAGAGCCTGTTTATATCCCCGCCAGGATGTACCATACGGCAACAAGGTGGCAGCCCGACCCCGCCAGTACGAAGAAATGAAAAGCCGAGTGCATATAGCGCACGCTGCGTATGGAATACAACGCCGCACCGCCTATATAGCATACTTCAGGCACGGATTACACAGATTTCGCAGAAACAGAAACAGAAAAAATCAAGTAAATCCGTGAATTCCGTGTAATCCGTGCCTAAAAAAATCATCGAGTATATTTCACTACCCTATTCGAAGCACCCGTAGCACGTAGGCAGCAGTTTGCGGTCGCCCAACGTATTGTCCACCCGTGCCACGTTCACCCAGAACTTGTTGTCGCGTACGCTTTCTATCGGATAGGCGGCTTTCTGCCGGGTATAGCTGTGCTCCCATGTATCGGCCACCACTTCATATTCGGGATGCGGGGCATTTACCAGCACATTGTCGGTCTTGTCCGCTTCGCCGTTCTTCACTTCCTGAATCTCCTGCCAGATGGCGAGCATTACGTGTACGAAGTTATCCAGTTCGGCAAGGCTTTCGCTCTCCGTGGGTTCTATCATCAGCGTGCCGTGAACGGGGAAGGAGAGGGTAGGCGCATGATAGCCGTAGTCCATCAGTCGCTTGGCGATGTCGTTTTCGCTGATGCCCGTTTCCTCGTGTACCTTGCGGCACTCCAGTATCATTTCGTGGCCGACAAAGCCGTTTGCCCCGCGATAAACGATGCCGTAGGTATCCTTGAAGCATGCAGCCAGGTAGTTGGCGTTCAGGATGGCCGTTTGCGTGGCGCGTGCCAGCCCTTCCGCACCCATCATGCGGATGTAGCCGTAGGTGATGGGCAGGATACCCGCACTGCCGAAGGGTGCTGCCGCTACTTCATTGGCGGCATTGCCGAACAGTCCGTGGCCCGGCAGGAACGGAACCAGATGCTCTGCCACGCAGATAGGGCCTACGCCCGGTCCGCCGCCGCCATGAGGAGACGCGAATGTCTTGTGCAGGTTCAGGTGGCATACATCGGCGCCGATAAATCCGGGGTTGGTCAGCCCCACCTGGGCATTCATGTTGGCGCCGTCCATATACACCTGCGCGCCGCAGGCATGGATAATCTGGCAGATTTCCACGATTTCCGTTTCAAAGATGCCGTGGGTAGAGGGGTAGGTAATCATCAGCGCGGCAAGGCTGTCCTTGTTCTCTTCGGCTTTGGCGCGGAGGTCGGCCATGTCAACGTTGCCCTGTTCGTCGCAGGCGCAGGTAACGGTGGTGAAACCGGCCTGGACGGCGGAAGCCGGATTGGTGCCGTGCGCCGAAGCGGGTATCAGTACCTTGTTGCGGTGTCCCTGCCCGATGCTCTCCTGATAGGCGCGGATTACGCGCAGCCCCGCATACTCTCCGGCAGCGCCGGAATTGGGTTGCAGGCTTACGCCGGCAAAGCCGGTTATTACTTTCAGTTCCTCGCTGAGGTTGTGTATAAGTTCGCGGTAGCCTTCCGCCTGGTCTTCGGGAACGAGCGGGTGCATGCCCATAAATTCCGGACGGCTGAGGGGCAGCATCTCTGCGGCGGCGTTCAGCTTCATGGTGCACGAGCCGAGCGAAATCATGGAGTGCGCCAGTGAGATGTCCTTGCGGTCCAGCCGCTTGATGTAGCGCATCATCTCCGTCTCCGTGTGGTATTTGTTGAACACCTCGTGCGTCAGGTACGCACTCTGACGGCGGAACGCTTCCGCAATGGTGCAGCTTTCGGGGATGTCGGCGGCTTTGGTATAGTCCTTTCCGGCGGCGATGCCGAAAATGGAGAGCAGTACGTTTACTGCGGCGAGGTCGGTGGTTTCGTCAATGCTCATGCCCACGTCGCCGTTCTTGAAGTAGCGCAGGTTCACCTCCTTGCTCAGGGCTACGGTGCGCACTTGCTGTGCCGATACATTGTCGGGCAGGGCGAAGCGGAGCGTGTCGAAGTATTGGGCGTTCATCTGCCTGTATCCTAATTTATTGATTTCCTGTTCCAGGAATGCGGCGATGCTGTGGATGCGTCCGGCAATGGTGCGGATGCCTTCCGGCCCGTGGTATACGGCATAGAAGCCTGCCATCGTGGCCAGCAATGCCTGTGCGGTACAGATGTTGGAAGTGGCCTTCTCGCGTTTGATGTGCTGTTCGCGGGTTTGCAGCGCCATGCGGTAGCACAGTTTTCCGTATTTGTCTTTGGACCAGCCGATGATGCGTCCCGGCATGTTGCGCTTGTACTCGTCGCGTGTGGCGAAATAAGCTGCCGACGGGCCGCCGTAGAACATCGGCGTACCCAGCCGCTGGGTGGTTCCGAATACGATGTCCGCTCCCCATTCTCCCGGCGGGGTGAGCAGGGCGAGACTCAGTATATCGGCGGCAACCGCCACTTTGCAGCCTGCGGCGTGCGCTTTCTCCACGAATGCGCGGTAGTCTTCTATGTTTCCGCCGGCATTCGGATACTGCACTATGCAGGCAAAGGTGTCGGGCGTGAGTTCCGTCTCGCTGTACTTGCCCGTGCGTATCCGGATGCCCTGCGGGATGGCGCGGGTGGTGACAACGGCAAGTGTCTGCGGAAATACGCTTTCGTCCACGAACACCACGTTGGCTCCCGACTTCTGCATATCGCGCGGGCGCAGGGCGTACATCATCGTCACGGCTTCGGCGGCGGCGGTTGCCTCGTCCAGCAGGGAGCAGTTGGCAAGGGGCATGCCGGTGAGGTCGCATACGGCGGTCTGGAAGTTCAAGAGGGCTTCCAGGCGTCCTTGCGACACTTCGGTCTGGTAGGGCGTATAGGAGGTGTACCAAACGGGGTTCTCGAACACGTTGCGCTGGATTACGGCAGGCGTTACGGTGTTGTACCACCCCATGCCGATGTAAGTGGTGTAGAGTTTGTTTTTGGCTGCCAGCGCCGCGATGTGCTGTCCGAACTCGTATTCGGTCATGGCTTCGGGCAGTGCCAGCGGTTCTTTGAGGCGGATATTCGCGGGGATGGTTTTATCAATCAGCTCGTCCAGGCTGCTCACTCCGATTTTGCGGAGCATCTGCTCTTCGTCCTTTTTGCTGATGCCGATGTGGCGGTTAGCCAATAGGTCGTTTTTCATAACGGTAATGATTTAGAAGTTTATTGTTTTCGCCGCAGGGGGCGGACCGGTACTTGTGTCTGCTACGGAAGGACCGGTGTCCTGCGCTGCCTGCGGCGGGCTTTTTTATCCGGAGAACGGGGGGAGGCTTACCTGAAGAACGGGTTCTCCGCCTTTTCGGTGCCGATGGTTGTGGGGGCTCCGTGCCCCGGATAGACAACCGTTTCGCTGGGCAGTATGAACAGGCGGCTGCATATATGTTCTATCAGTTCGTCGAAGTTGCCGCCGGCAAGGTCGGCACGGCCGATGCTGCCCTGGAACAGTACGTCGCCGGAGAACATGCAGTGCTCTGCCGCGCAGTAGTACACCAGGCTGCCCGGCGAGTGTCCCGGCACGTGGATGGCTTCCAGCTCCGTATGGCCGAAGGTGATGATGTCTCCGTCGTGCAGGTAAGTGCCCAGCGGTACGGGCGGTTCCGGCAACTGGAAACCGAACATGCGGCTTTGCTTGGGTGCTTCGTCAATCCAGAACTCATCCGCCTGGTTGGCTTCCGCTTTCAGTCCGAATTCTTTCAGCATGAAGGGGTTGCCGAAGATGTGGTCCAGGTGCAGGTGCGTGTTCAGCAGGTGCTTCACTTGCAGCCCGTTGCTGATGATAAAGTTCTTTAAAGCCTGTTTCTCTTCTTCGTAGAAACAGCCGGGATCGATAACTACGGCTTCCAGGGTTTCGTCCCACAGCACGTAGCAGTTTTCCGGGAACATGTTAAATTCAAATTTCTTTATCTTCATGGCGTATATATAGGCGTTTAATTCGATATGTTGTTTGTTACGGTTTCTAAAGTGCTACATTAATTTTCTAAAGTGCTACATTAGCTTTCCAGAGTGCCACTTCAGCTTTCTAAAGTACTACATTGCTTTCCGGAGTGCTCGTTCAGTTTGCCACGTACACCACTTTTTTGGTCTCGAAGAACTCTTCCCCGAAGAATTCCTTGAGGTTCCACATCGTGGTTTTGTTCTTCACGGGCATCGTCTCTCTCTCCAGCTCTCCGCCTTTGAGGCAGATGAGTCCGTTGGGCAGTGCGTTCTGCTGTTTGGGCGAGATGTTCTTGCGGATTATTTTCAGCAAGTCGGTAAGGGGCATTACGGCACGGCTCACCACGAAGTCGAACAGTTGTTTCTCCTCTTCGGCGCGTGCATGGCGGGTGGTTACGTTTTTCAGTCCGATGCTGCCGGCTATCTCGGTGGCCACGCGCACTTTCTTGCCGATGCTGTCCACCAGGTGAAACTGCACTTCGGGAAAGAGTATCGCCAGCGGGATGCCCGGAAAGCCGCCTCCCGTGCCTAAGTCCATGACTTTCGTACCCGGCTTGAAGCGGATTACCTTGGCTATGCCCAGGGAGTGGAGCACGTGGTGCTCGTACAGGTTTTCAATGTCTTTACGCGAGATGACGTTTATTTTGGAGTTCCAGTCCGTATAGAGGTCGTAGAGGGCGGCGAACTGCCTTTTCTGCTCCTCTGTCAGGTCGGGAAAGTATTTCAGGATAAGTTCCATTGTTGTGTTATGAGTTATAAAAGTTATGGGTTATGGGTTGCGCACGTCGTTCAGCGCCATTGTTTCGTCGCTCAGCAGGTGCTGCATCATTTCGTACGGTAGTGTTATCTTTACGGGGCCCATTACGTAGGGGGCGATGTCGTAGACATTGTAATAGAATGTGATGCCGTCCTTGCTCAGGTAGAAGTTCTCGGTCGGCGTGAGGTCGCCGGTGGTGACGTATCCCATATCTTCCAGTTCCTGGCGGGTGGCTACTTTGTTGTCCGCCATAAGCTGGTTCCAAAGGAGGTCGGTGAGCTGCTCCTTGTAGTCGCCGGCAAACAGGTCGTCCAGGCGGATGGGAGCGAGTGTGCGCAGGTCGAGGTTGAGGAAGGTGGACATATAGATGCCGTGTGCGCCGCCGGTGTATTCGTTGTAGTCGATGCGGTAAACGAGCAGATGCCCGGTGTACAGTTGCACATGGCTTTCGATGCCTTTATAGTAGGAGTACCATGCCCCTATCTCTCCGGCATTCTCCTTGTCCTGCTCGTCTTTGCGGTACATCGGTTCCAGGTCTTTGCGGTAGTCGCCCACGTACTTTTCGGTGTACTTCTTTACGGCTTCTTCGGGAGTCATGCCCATGTACTTCTCGCCGAAGCAGGCGGAGAGGAAATAGGTGTTCAGGCTATCCTTCATCTTCCCGTCCGAAGATTGGGAAGCGTACGCAAGGTTGATGATGAGGTTGCATGCCGGCTTGGCGGTATCACCGAAGAGATGGGCGGTTTCGTTCACTTGTATGCTGTCGAACTCCAGCGCTCCGGCGTTTTTGTTCATGGTGTTACCACAGGAAAAGAAAAAGCCGCTTGCCGCAAGCAGAAGGACAAGTAGGCTGACAGTTTGTTTTTTCATATTGGATTTCGTTTATAAAACAACATTTCATTCAGGAAACTTTATCGACAAATATAGAACTTATTAGTGAACTCCACGCATAAAAAGGAAAAAAATAATCCCGGCAGGCGGTTAAAACTTCCTATCTCCGGCAATCCCCGCCCGTGCGCCTCACAAGACGGATATTCCCGCTCCGCAATACGCGCCACAGCTTGCGTGCAGGCCGGAGGGGAAGGAGGAATTGAACAAACGCTCCGTTCCGGTTGTTTACTAAGTTCAGAGTAACAACCCCCTAAAGTTTATATAGAATGAACAATATATTGAAGAACGTATGTTCTGCGCAGAAACTGCACGGCGCGGAACATGCCGGTAATATGGAACACCGTGAGATGGAAGAACGGAACAGCCGGTACCGCTGCCTGAAGATGAAGGCTGCCGCCGCGTGGGCGCTTGCCGTATTGCTGTCGCTGCTTTCCGTCTTCGGCGGTGAGGTGCCCTATGTCAACGAAATACAGATGTCGCTGGCTGCCCTTGTGCTGCTGTTTCCGGGAAACGCTTTCTATGCGGCCGCCCGGAAGCAGCTTTGTGCGGGGCGCATTGGGCTGGATACGCTGATTGCCTTCGGCGCTTCCGTTGCTTTCCTTTTCAGTCTGTTCAACACGTTCTTCCCGGACTATTGGCTCAGGGTGGGGCTTCACCCGTATGTCTACTACGAAGTGGCGGTGCTGGTTGTAGCGGTGGGGCTCACCGGCAAGGTGTTCCGCTTCCTGCCCGAAGAGCGGCACGGTGCAGACCGCATAGCCCGGATTTTCTTTCCCGTCCTGGCGGGAACGGCGGTTGCCGTGTTTTTTATCTGGATATTCTGGGGCGGTATGACCGCTGTGCCGCATGCGTTCTATGCGGTCGTTTCCGTTTTTATCGTCGCCTGCCCGTGTGCGCTGGGGCTGGTCGCTCCGCTTGCCCTGACGCGCGGCATAGGCCGGGCTGCCGATATGCACATCCGGATAAAGGACTCCCTGGCGCTGGAGCGTCTGGACAAGGCCGATGTAGTGGTCTTTGACAAGACCGGCACGCTGACCGAGGGGCAGCCTACGGTCACCGCCTGGCTGTGGGCGCAGTATCAGGAAGAGGATTTCAAGCGGATATTGCTGGCCACGGAAATGAACTCGCCCGACCCGCTGGCAGCAGCCATTACCGCCGCCCTGCGCGAAGAACGCATAACTCCCGCACCGCTGGACGGCTGCGGGGTGCTGAAAGGCAAGGGGGTGAAATCCCTCTGCAACGGTACGGAATATTGGGTGGGCAGCCATAAGCTGCTGAAAGATTATCGGGCTTATCTTTCCGATGTGCTGGGAGATATGCTGGTGGAGTATGAATCGGAGGGAAACAGCATCGTTTACTTCGGGCGTGAGGATGAGTTGCTTGCCATAATAGCCGTCAAGGACAGGCTGAAAGCGACCGCTTCCGGTGTAGTCAAAGAGCTGAGGGGGCAGGGGCTGGACATCTGTATGCTGACGGGCGACGGTGAGCGTACCGCTTCGGCCATAGCGGGGAAGCTGGGCATCATCCGTTACATGTCCGACGCCCAGCCGGAGGATAAGGAGGCCTTTATCTGCGAACTCCGCTTGCAGGGGAAGAAGGTGGTTATGGTGGGCGACGGCGTCAACGACGCACAGGCGCTGGCTGCCGCCGATGTAAGTATTGCCGCGGGTGCAAGTGCCGGTGATGGGCTGACGGACAAGGCTATGATAGTGATGAAATCCGCCGATTTGCAGTCGCTCCCCCGGCTCTTCGGCCTGTCCCGCCATACGCTCCGGCTGATGCGCCGTAACTTTTTCCGGACAACGGCCTTTCATCTGGCAGGCGTGCTGGTAGCTGCGGGCATTCTCTATCCGGTGTACGGAATACTGTTGACGCCCATGCTGGCTGTAACGGTCATAGCGCTCTCCTGCATCATGCCGGTGAAGGGGTAGGGGGTTAGCTGTTTCTGTATTCCAGCGGACTCATTCCCAAATGCCGCTTGAAATACTTGCCGAAGAACGAGGCGCTGGGGAAGTTCAGCGAATAGGCTATCTCCTGGATGGTCATGTCCGTGGATTTCAGCTTGGCTTTTATGTCGATGATGACGACATGCGCAATGAGGTCCAGCACATTCTTCCCGGTCACCTGTTTGATGGTGGTGCTGAGGTGTTGCAGCGATATGCCCAGTTTCGCGGCATAGAACTGCGCGCGGCGTTCGGTGGTGTAGTTCTCGATGACCAGTTGTATGAACTCACGGCAGATTTCCTCTTTCCGGCTTTTAATCCTGTTTTGGGAGTCGGGACGGCTGCTGTATAGCTCGTTGACACCATAAAGCAGGGTGTCCAGCACGTTCTGCGCCATTCGCGTCTTGGGCATGTACGGTCCGGTGGATATGCGGGCAAGCAATGCGAAGTAATCCCGGAAATAGGAAGCGACGGTTTCGTTGAGCGGTATCACGGGAGCTTCTATAATCTTGGAGTACGAGCTCATGGTGGACTGGATGATGTTGACTCCGTTGAGGCAATGTTCGGAAAATCCGGCAAAGCAGATGCGCACTTTCTCCTTCTGCCCGTGAAACTGGATGATGGTGCCCGGAAGCAGGATGATGAAGTCGCCTTGCTTGATTTCGGTATCCATAAGATTGATGGATACCGTGATGGAGCCTTCGGTGCACAAGGCGAAGATACATGCCTTCAGCCGGCACGATTGCTTGTAGATGTTCAGGATGTCTTCCGTGACATCTGTCCATGCAATCAGGTCTACGGGGAGGTCGACGTGTGGGAATTCCATAAGCGTTGTCGTTTTTGGTCCGTGCAAAGTTACACTTTTATTTTTCAATCTCCGCCTTTTTGAAACAACAATGTCCCGGTGCAATGTTTCATGGTGGTCAGGATTTGCTCTACCGTGCATCGGATGCGGGCAGTGGCCCACTCCTGCCGCATGGCTTGTTCAAGGCTCACCGGAGTGTTTATGATGGAATATATGCCGATAAATCCCATCTCTTTAAGCTCCCGGCACATCGCTACAGACCCGCCTATGGCGATGACGGGGATGCCTTTCCGTGCGGCATGCCTCAGGACTCCTGCGGCTGTCTTTCCCGCTGCTGTCTGGGCGTCTATCCGTCCCTCGCCCGTGATGACGAGGTCTGCTCCTTCGAGAAGCGAGTCGAATGCAATGGCGTCGAGCACCATTTCAATCCCTGCGGTCAGCCTGGCATTTAAAAAGGCTTTGAAGGCGCCGCCTAATCCGCCGGCTGCACCGGCTCCGCTCAGGGGTACTATGTCGGTTTGGAACTGTCCGGCTATCACCCGGGCAAAGGAACGCATGCCGCGGTCCAGGGCTTCCGCGGTTTGAGGGTTCGCTCCTTTTTGGGGAGCAAAGACACGGGCAGCTCCGTCCGCTCCGCAAAAGGGGGTGTTGACATCGCAAGCCACGATAAATTCGGACTCCCGTGCTGCGGGCATCAGAGACGACATGTCTATCCGGGCAATGGATTCCAAATCCCTGCCGCAGCCTTTCAGCCTTTGTCCGCGGCTGTCGAGAAATCTCACTCCCAATGCGGAGAGCATGCCCGTGCCCGCATCGTTGGTGGCGCTGCCGCCTATTCCGACCAGGAATTTGCGGCATCCCCTGTTCAGCGCGTCAGAAATCATCTCGCCGGTTCCGTACGTAGAAGTAATCCACGGGTTCAGTTCGTCGGGAAGCAGGAGCGGCAGTCCGCTGGCGGCAGACATTTCCATAACGGCGGTTTTCACGCCGCCTGACCTTACAATGCCGTAGGCTGCCTTTACCGGTCTGCCCAAGGGGTCTGTAACGGAGGCTGCGTACATATCTCCTCCCACCGCTTTGACAATGGCCTCTACGGTTCCCTCGCCCCCGTCCGCCACACCGGCTTTAACAACATTGCACTGCGGGAAAACATCCTTGATTCCTCTTTCCACGGCATCGGCCACTTCGGCCGAAGTCAGGGAGCCTTTGAACGAGTCCGGTGCTACAACGATTTTCTTCATGCTCTTCAATGTATATTATATATAATGTGGTACAAAATTATAAAATACGGGGAGGTAATGCATGCTTTCGTCCGAAAAATAATCTTCGTGCCTTGACGATGGTCAGATTATGAAAAAAGCCTGCGTCCGGGATGCTTGTATAATTCCGGGATTTCGTATCTTTGCATAGACCGGATGAAGCTCCGGGCATGTGCTCCAATCATACCATGTGCGGTTGGGCGGTAAAATAGTATGTTTGTCTTATGAAACTGGAAATATCTGATTGGAAAACCGTTCCCTACGCCGAGGCGTGGGACAGGCAGACGGCGTGTTTCGATGCGCTTGTGCATGCCAAGCAGGCAGGAGAGGAGTATGTGAACCGTATCGTACTCTGCGAGCATCCGCATGTATATACATTGGGACGCAGCGGTAAGGAAACCAATATGCTGCTGGGCGAAGAGCAGTTGCGTGCCATAGGCGCTTCGCTCTATCACATAGACCGGGGCGGCGACATCACTTATCACGGGCCGGGGCAGCTTGTGTGCTATCCTATCCTGAACCTGGAGGAGTTCTCTCTGGGCTTGAAAGAATATGTGCATCTGCTGGAAGAAGCCGTAATCCGCGTATGCGCTTCCTATGGGATAACCGCCGGACGTGTGGAGAAAGCCACCGGCGTATGGTTGGACGGAGATTCGCCGCGTGCCCGCAAAATCTGCGCTATCGGTGTGCGCAGCAGCCACTATGTTACGATGCATGGCCTGGCGCTCAATGTCAATACGGATTTACGCTATTTCAGCTATATCCACCCTTGCGGGTTCATAGACAAAGGGGTGACTTCGCTTCAAAAGGAGCTGGGACGGGAAGTGCCGGCAGATGAAGTGAAACAGCGGCTTTGCCTTGAACTGAAAGGCATGCTTGAAGGCAGGCGGTAAACCGAAGAATTTCCACCAAATGTTTTGCCAATACAAAAAACTGCCATATCTTTGCATTCATTAATCGGGAATGTCCGGAAATGTATCTGTTTCATTCGTTTGCGGCTTCCCGAAGGCTTATTGATCACATAACTGTTTCAACGTTCTCTTTCTGTGATAGTGGGGAGCTTTGGGATAATATGGATGCAGACTAAACTATTGACTATAATTGCATTACATGAATTGACCGGAAAGAGTGCTCTTGAACCGGTGTCCCCAAAGAATGTCCTTTTCACAAGGTGGTATTTTCCTCAAACTCTTACAATCCGTATTTTGTAATGCCCGGTCCGTCAGACAATAATCAAGCAGATTTGCAGCACGCCCCTGTGTGTCAGTCCCACAAGGATTGCCAGTTGCACTGGTATGCCGTCCGCGTAACATACAGCCGCGAATTGTCCTTGAAGGACTATCTCGACAAGGAAAATATAGAGAATTTCATCCCCATGCGCTACGAGTATGTCATAAGGAACGAACGCCGCGTCCGCAAGCTCGTTCCCGCCATACACAACCTGGTATTTCTCCGTTCCACCCGTTCCCGTATCGATGAAATCAAAAACAATCCGGTTCTGAACATACCGGTACGCTATATCATGAACCGTGAGACCCATCAGCCGGTTATTATTCCGGATGCGCAGATGCGCAGCTTCATACTGGTTGCAGGCACGTACGACGAGGCCGTCATCTACGTGGAGCCGGAAGAACTGAAACTGGTGAAAGGAACCAAAGTACGCATCACGGGCGGAGTTTTCGAAGGAGCCGTGGGCGAATTTGTCCGTCTGCGCCACGACCGCCGTGTGGTGGTAAACATAGAAGGCGTCATGGCAGTAGCCACTACATTTATTCACTCTTCGCTTATAGAACCGATAGGTGTAATCTGAAACACTTGTAATTCAATAATTTATTTATCTGTATAAAAATGAACGAACACGTTTCATCTTTGTACGTCCGTGCCCATGAGCTTTTGAATCTGGGCATGGACGGCAGTCCCATTTACAGCGATCACTTTGCCCGTCTGAATCGCGAAGTTTACGAGCAAGCGCTTGATTTGTACAACACCTTGGAAGGCAACACGCCGGAAGAGGAAGCCGAACTTTGCCTCTCCATTCTCGTAGCCCTGAATGCCACATTCTACGACAATGGCCGCAAGCAGCAGTATATCCAGCGCCTGCTCGACCGTTGCCTGAATGTTCTCGACAAGCTTCCGGATTCGCTTCTGAAAGTGCGTCTTCTAACCTGCTGCTACGGCGAGGTATACGAAGAAAAGCTTGCCGCTGAGGCCCATTCCATTATCAATACCTGGGATATGGCTTCTTTGACGCCGGAGCAGAAGGAAATCATCGGCGAGTTGAAGAATATGGAAGAGAATCAATACCCTTTCGAGATTATAGATTGATTCTGCCTGACAATTTTCCTCTCTCTCCCTGTCAGTAAGCGTTTATGTTTTTCAGCTATCAACCGCTAATTACTAAACAACAGTTATTGTCGTGAACTTCATTTTTATTATTCTTACCTTTCTGATATCGGCTGTTATTGCCCGTATCCTGATACCGCGTATCCTATTGATATCCCTGCGCAAAAAACTTTTTGACATACCGGATGACCGTAAGATACATAAGAGAGCTATCCCGCGGTTGGGGGGCGTATCATTTTTCCCCACCACCCTGTTTGCTTTCTGCCTTGTCTATGCTTTCCGCCTGCTGGACGGCGACAGCATTTCCACGCTCTATGCCAGCTATCTGCTTCCGGAGCTTTTGCTGTTTGCCTGCGGCATGACGCTGCTCTACCTGACGGGCATTGCCGACGACCTTGTCGGCGTGCGCTACCGCCAGAAGTTTGCCATCCAAATCTTCTGTGCCTGCCTTTTCCCCTTGTCGGGACTTTGGATAAACGATTTGTACGGCCTGTTCGGCATACACGAGCTTTCGGCTTATGTCGGCATGCCTTTCACTGTGCTTACGGTGGTCTTCATCACCAACGCCATCAACCTGATAGACGGCATCGACGGTCTTGCCTCAGGCTTGAGCAGTGTGGCATTGCTGGTTTTCACCTTCCTGTTCATCAGCAAGGGCCTGTGGAGCTATGCCATGCTTTCGGCCGGTACTTTCGGCGTGCTTGTGCCGTTCTTCTATTACAACGTGTTCGGCAGTGTGGAGCGTGCCCGCAAGATTTTCATGGGCGATACGGGAAGCCTTACCTTGGGCTATACCCTCAGTTTCCTTGCCATAAAGTACAGCCAGCACAACACGGATATCATGCCTTACACCGAAGGCGCCTTTCTCATAGCTTTCAGCACTATGATTATTCCGGCGTTCGATGTGGTGCGTGTCGTCCTGGTCCGCATCCGCGAGGGACACAGTCCTTTCGAGCCGGACAAGAACCATATCCATCATAAACTGCTGGCGATAGGGCTGTCGCCGAGAAGGGCGATGCTGAGCCTGCTCTCCATGTCCTGCGCTTTCAGTGCGGCCAATATCCTGCTGGTTCCTTACATAAACAATACGGTGCTGCTGATTGCCGATATTGTGATTTGGGTAGGATTAAATCTGTGGTGGGATTATTTGAGAGATAGGAAGTAAAAGATTTGTTTGTTACGAATAAAATCCCGTTCTTTGCGTTAACACGTTAGAATAGAGATACATCATGAGAACAGAGGCGTCGGAACCGTTGGTAGCATATAACACTCCTAATCTTCAAGGATTGAAGAATAGGATTATAGAATCTCTTGACACTGCTGTTGATGAAGAGAAACTGCAGCGTTGCTTGGAGTTGCTGAGCGAGGACGAAATACCCTGCCGTTTCACCGAAGAAGAGTTGGATGAAGAAATCAGATTGTCTGAAGCAAGCGGCTTTGCTACCGACGAAGAAGTAGCTGCCATGTTTGCGAAATGGAGAATTTGAAAGTAAAGTGGCACAAGCATTCTCAGAGTCAGTTTGACAGAATTGCTACGTGGTATTCTTGCAATATGGGTGCTAAAGCTGCCATGAATTTCTCTGAAGATGTCAGAAGAACGGTTATGCTCCTGTCTCACTCTCCCCGTATAGGGATTTTGGAGAAGAGACGCAGTACGGTAAAGACGAAGTATTACAGCATTTTGGTTCATCCTAAATATCGCATTGTCTATCGCTTTTCAAAAACAACAGTTTATATTGTGACAATTTATGCTACGATGATGAAGCATTGATAGCGGCTTTGTATTTGTATTTGAATCCTTTCGGACTATCGGAAGCATTAATAAGATGCCAAGACAGTCCTTGTTTTTTATTTCATCAGTTTTTTTATTTCAATTTTATTGTTAAATGACATTGGTTTGTAAGTTTCGTTTTATGTCACTATTGGTGCCATAAGCGCAAATCTTTTACAGCAAAGACAATCTAAGATTATACTTATATAAAAAATATGCAAGCAATTATTTTAGCTGCCGGAATGGGCAAGCGTTTGGGGGCTCTTACTAAAGATAATACAAAATGTATGATTAAGGTAAATGGCGTAACCCTGATTGACAGACTCTTAATTCAGCTTTCATCATTACAGTTATCTCGTGTAGTGATAGTGGTAGGATATAAAGGTGATAAATTACGCGAATATATTGGAAACCGTTATCCTGATTTGCATATTCAGTATGTATATAATACTGTATATAACAAAACCAATAATATCTATTCATTATATTTGGCGAAAGAGTATTTTGTAGAAGACGATACTTTGTTGATAGAATCAGATTTGATATTCGATGATGCTCTTTTTCATAAAATTGTAGATAATTCTTATCCGAATTTAGCATTAGTAGCCAAATATGAAACTTGGATGGACGGAACAATGGTGCGTTTGGATGAGGATGATAATATTGTAAATTTTGTACCAAAGAAAGCTTTTAATTATAATGATATAGCTTATTATTATAAGACAGTAAATATTTATAAGTTTGATAAGAAATTTATTGCCAGCAATTATATTCCGTTTTTGGAAGCATACATTACAGCATTGGGTAATAATGAATATTATGAACAAGTGTTGCGTGTCATAACCCTACTTGACAAATGCGATTTGAAAGCTCTTCCATTACAAGGAGAAAAGTGGTATGAAATAGATGATGTGCAGGATTTGGATATAGCAGAGACTCTTTTTGCAGAGGAGGGTCTATCGCTTTATCAAAAGCGCTATGGAGGTTATTGGCGTTTTCCTACTTTATTGGATTTCTGCTATTTGGTCAATCCTTATTTTCCACCTCAACGGATGGTAGAAGAGATGAAATCTAATTTTGCGACCTTACTCACCGAATACCCTTCAGGTATGTCGGTTAATAATTTGCTGATAAGCAAATATTTCAATTTAAACAGGGATTATGTATGTGTAGGCAACGGAGCTGCTGAGTTGATAAAAGTGTTGATGGAATTTTTGGAAGGGAATTTGGGCGTGATATATCCTACTTTTGAAGAATATCCCAATCGGTATCCCAACCAGCATATTATTTCATATGTGCCCGACAATACAGCTTTCTCTTATTCTGTTTCCGACTTACAGAACTATTTTTCCGATAAGTCCCTATCTGCATTATTGCTGATAAATCCGGACAACCCTTCCGGCAACTTTATTTCACGTGATGATGTATTGAAATTGGCAGATTGGGCAGGGCATAAAGGTATTACTTTGATTGTAGACGAGTCTTTTGTTGATTTTGCAGAAGGAGGATTGGATAGTTCTTTATTGCTCGACAGTATCTTAGACAGTTATCCGCATTTGATAGTTTTGAAGAGTATTTCCAAGTCTTATGGCGTACCAGGCTTGCGTTTGGGAATATTGGCATCTTCCAATCGCCAGGTTATAGACAGAATAAGAAAAGAAGTCTCTATTTGGAATATCAATTCTTTTGCAGAGTTTTATATGCAGATTTATGGCAAATACGAGTCGGATTATAGAAAAGCTTGCGAACGTTTCCTGTCTGAGCGCATTCGTTTC
This sequence comes from Bacteroides sp. NSJ-48, assembly GCF_014287405.1. Classification (NCBI taxonomy): domain Bacteria; kingdom Pseudomonadati; phylum Bacteroidota; class Bacteroidia; order Bacteroidales; family Bacteroidaceae; genus Bacteroides; species Bacteroides sp. NSJ-48. The sequence continues at coordinate 63,899 of NZ_JACOOD010000016.1, forward strand.
TATAAAGAACTCTCATCTATATCGTTTCTTCGGGTAATTCCTTCTCAGGCTAATTATTTTTTGTGTGAGGTTATTGCAAAGTATTCATCGACAGCGTTGACTCGTTTATTATTGTATAGTTCAAATATTCTAATAAAAGATTGTTCTACCAAACAAGCGTTTAATAACGGTAATTACATCCGAATAGCGATTCGCAATGAAGCGGATAACAATAAGCTGTTGTCAAGATTGAAAGAATTAGACTGCTGAGAAAGGGAAAGTATATAGGTATTATGGAGTATTTCTATAGGGAAGAATATATTGGATTTGATTTATTATGTCGGAGAGCCTAAAAAGTAAAACTGTTTCCGGAGTTTTATGGAGTGCTATCGAGCGTTTCTCTTTGCAGGGAGTGCAGTTTATCATAAATATTTTGATGGCACGCCTTCTTTTGCCTTCTGATTATGGGATGATTGGGATGCTTGCTGTTTTTCTTCAGATATCGCAAACTTTTATAGACAGTGGCTTTTCTGATGCTTTGGTTCAGAAGAAAGACAGAACAGAAACGGATTTGTCAACTGTTTTTTATTTCAATATTATAATATCTGTACTGCTTTATATTTTATTGTTTATTGGTGCTCCTTATATAGCTCAGTTTTACCGGATGCCCGAACTAACATTGGTTACTCGGGTTATCATGCTGAATTTGATATTTTCTTCTTTTGCCGCTGTTCCTAAAACGATATTGACGATAAGGATAGATTTTAAAAGTCAGTCCAAGATATCTTTAATATCTGCTATTATTTCGGGCATTGTAGGTATAACAATGGCCTATAAGGGATTGGGAGTGTGGGCTCTTGTTGTTCAGTCTTTGTTGAATGCTTCCTTGACTGTATTGTTGTTTTTTTATTATATTAATTGGCGTCCATTGAAAGTTTTTTCAAAAGAATCGTTTCAGAGACTTTTTTCTTTTGGATCAAAACTGTTATTTTCAAGGCTTATTCACGCTTTATATTATAATTTATATTCATTGGTTATAGGTCGTAAATATTCATCTGCTGAATTAGGATACTATACACGTGCAGAGCAATTTGCTATTCTTCCTTCCAGTAATATAAATGCAATAATATCTCGTGTGACTTTTCCGATACTGAGCAATATCCAAGATGATAATGTACGTTTGGCATCTGCTTATCGGAAATATATAAAATTAGCTTCCTATCTGATTTTTCCGTTAATGGTAGGGCTTGCCGCTGTGGCCCAGCCACTTGTTTTATTATTATTGACAGAGAAATGGATGATGGCAGCAGTATTACTTCAAATACTGTGCTTTGATTGGATGTTTGATCATTTAAGCATCATAAATTTAAACCTTTTATATGTAAAGGGGCGTTCCGATTGGGCTTTACGTATGGAAATCATAAAAAAGACTATAGCAACTCTTATACTCTTTGCCTCCATTCCTTTCGGAATAGAAGGAATGTGCTGGGGACGTGTCTTATACTCATTGATTGCTGCTTATTTGAATTCTTATTATACAAAGTCACTGATAGGGCTGAGCTTTATGGAGCAGGTTAAGGATATTTATCCGTCTCTTTTGCTTGCACTGTTCATGGGAGGCGTAGTTTTTATTTCTATTGGCTTTATCACACATCCGGCATTGCAATTATTGGCAGGGATTTTAATAGGCAGCAGTTGCTATCTGTTCATTTCCTATTGGCTGCATTTTGAAGCATTGCACGAAATTTTATCTATGGTAAAACGATAATGGAGGATAAAAAGAACAGATGAATAATCTGTATAAATATATTATAGAAGGATGATAGAATATTTTTATTTTTTAAGAAAAGTTCCTTTGATAGGTAGTTTGGGACGATTTATATTGAAGAAGTACGATGCTATTTGTTTTCGGAGAAGAAAAAGATGTTTTTTATCTTGTGGAAATGAAGTTTTACAAAAAGCAAAAAATGCACTGGATAGTGAGAATGTGCTATTTTGGTTAGATTATGGTACATTACTTGGGGCATATAGAGAACACGATTTCATTAAGCATGACTTTGATCTGGATATCGGGTTGTGGCTGAAAGATGCGGAGATTGCCAAAAAAGCCATGTTGAAAAACGGCTTTGAATTAATACGTTGTTTCCAGATAAAAAACGATGAGCGCAGAGTTGAGTATTGCTTTGCATACAAAGGAGTATCTATTGATTTGTTTTTTTATGAATTGGAAGGAAATTGTACATTAGGTCATTTTTTTACTTCTATAATAGGAATCAGCAAGCTTAATTATCCTAATAAATGCGGAGTATGCGAGGTGAGATTCCCTTATACGGGATTTAGACAAATGCTTTTCAAAGACAATCTGTATAATGTTCCTGCTGAAACGGATAAATATTTGAGTGCTCATTATGGCAGTACTTTTATGCAGCCGGATCCGAACTTCAGCGAGTCTGAAGCTTCTAATATAAAATATTACTCTTTGGAAGAGAAAGAAGGCATTGCTTTTATTTATCGTAATATATAACTATCATGTACGAAAAATTGGTTTCTGTCATTATTCCGTGCTATAATGCAGAAAAGTATCTGCGCGAATCAGTGGAATCTATAATAAATCAGTCATATCCCAACTTGGAAATAATATGTATTGATGATTGTTCCACAGACAGTACCTTAGCAATATTGGAAGAGCTGGCTTCGAGAGATGCCAGAGTAAAAGTGCTTCATAATTCTAGAAATATGAAGATTGCAAGTAGCTTAAACCGGGGTCTTGAATATTCTACAGGCGAATACATTGCCCGGATGGACGCTGATGATATTGCATTGCCCAAAAGGATTGAAAAGCAAGTTGACTATCTGGAGAAAAATAAAGAGACCGATATCTGCGGAACATGGTGTGAAAAGATAGATTCGGAAGGAAAACATATCGGTAAAATCATTTATCCTCTTTTGCATGATGACTTGAAGGTAATGTTATTATTCAACAGTTGTTTTGCGCATCCTACGGTAATGTTTCGCCGTACGGTATATCAGTCCGTCGGAGGATATAAGGATATAATGCCTGTTGAAGACCTTGAATACTGGATTAGGATAGTTAAAAGTAAACGATTGGCAAATATTCCGGAAATATTGTTGAAATATAGAATTCATGGTACTAATGTAACAATAACTCATACATCCCAAAAGTCAGGTAAGCTTTCGGAACTGTTAAAAGAACATCCGGATTTCTTTTTAAGTAGAGATGCCTACTGGTATAATTTGAGGTTTTTATTATCAAATTGGAATGAGAGAACTTCGGAAAAAGACTTGCTTTCTATAAAAAAGGCTACGGATGAAATTATGATGGAGAATATGGATAAAAAGATTTTTGATACCTGCTCATTAAAGCAAGCAGCACTGCTCTATCAAAATCTTGCTTACCTGTGTTGTGTAAAATCTTCACGTAATTCTTTTAGGGTACGGATACGAGCATTGTTTTATTTATTGCAGTCTCCTTTGATTACTTGTAAGAATGTAAAAAGACGATTACAAGCAGACAGCTGAAAATGAATTTGCTAATATTATTTTTTTATATTTATCCTATTATTTTTATAGGTTTGCCTCTGTCCACCCGTATATTATATGCGTTGGGCGGTGTCTTTTTATTTATATGCCAGCGATTTATAGATAAGAGATTATTTTCTGTATGGTGGGGATTGGTGCCTGTAGCACTATGTTCTGTCGGGTCGGGTATTTTGAATCTGACTTTTGATTTTACTTTTGTGTTTTATGCATTTTCCCAGATTGCTATTTTTTTTGCAAGCCATGCCATGGTTTACGTGTTTGGCAGAAAAAAGAAAAACTTTGATTTATCCGATTTTTTAAAGTGTTTTGTTTATGTGGTGGGGATTCAGTCATTATTGGCTTTATTGATGTTTTTGTTCCCTGCACTTCACGATTTCATGTATTCCATTATCCGGTTAAACGAGTTGGAGGATGAAATGGTAGACTCCACTTATGGGATGAGGCTTCAGGGCTGGGGCTCTAACTTTTTTGGAGCCGGAATTATCAATGGATTAGCCCTTATATTGATGACTTATCTCTTTCTCAATAAAAGGGTCCGTAGGCTATGGTGCTTTACTATCTTGTACGTGTTTATATTAGTAATAGGTATATTGATAGCCCGTACTACGTTAATAGGCTTTTTGTTCAGTCTTTTCTATTTATTAGCCTGGAAGTGGAAGAACCCTTATTGGATAAAGAGGAAAATGCGATGGATGCTTTTGGTGTGCTTGATTTTATTATCGGGAGTATCTTTTATTTTCTTGTATTTAGATGCGAAAGTCGTAATGTGGGCGTTTGAAATGTTTATTAACTATGGTTCTGATGCCGGCTTGAGTTCTGCTTCTACCGATAGACTTAAGGAGATGTATGTATATCCCACATCTTTAAAGACCTATTTGATAGGTGATGGCCTTTTCAATTTGAAAGACCATTATTATATGGAAACTGATGTGGGATATTTACGATTGCTGTTTTATGGTGGAATACCGGTGGCTTTGTGTTTTTTTATTTATCCTTACATGATTATAAAAAAGACACTTGCAACTTATTCTTCCCCATTATTTAAAAGACTTCTTTTTATAATATTTTTATATGTTTTGGTCCTGAATTTTAAAGGACTTGCCGATGTAAACTTGTTTTTGATTTTGTTGTACGGATTACTGTTTCATTGGGTTAAGAATGGGCAAACTGTAGAATCTGATACTTATGAGTAAGAAGAGAATATTGGTTTATGGACTCTCCAATATTTTTGGAGGTGTAGAGAGCATCGTATTGTCAATAATCAATAGAATGCCTGATTACTATAACTTTACGATAATTCTACCAAAAGGAGAATGTTCGTATAGTGATAAATTCCATTCGAGTAATATTTGCATTGTAAGTATGACGGCATGGGGAAAGAATCCTTTTAATTTCAGAAAGGAAATGTCGGAGTTCTTAAAGCACGAAAACTTCGATTATGTTTGGTTAAATCTTTCCAGTTTGAGTAACATTACTCTTTTTAAAGTACTCCATAAATATTCCACTGCTCCTATTGTAATTCATTCTCACACTGTCGCTTTTGAAAAACAGGGTGGATTGAAAGACTTTCTGATTCTCATGCTACATTATTATTGTCAGAAAAAATATTTAAAAGCTGCTTCTTGTTTATGCGCCTGCTCTAAACAAGCAGCTATCTGGATGTATGGAGATAAAAGAAATGATATTAAAATAATAAATAATGGCATTGATGCTGATAAATTCGGATATGCTGATGCAGACAGAATGAAGTGCCGTGCAGAATTAAATCTTGGTTCCAAGATAGTTTTTTTGCTTATGGGCCGTTTGTGCGAAGTAAAAAATCAGTCATTTGCTCTTGATGTTTTTAATAAAATACATAATAAATGTAGCAATGTGCATTTACTGGTTGTAGGAGAGGGCGATTTAAGAAGTGAGTTGGAGCATAAGTGCAAAGTGTTATCTTTATCGGATAATGTTTCTTTTTTAGGGTTTAGAAACGACGTGAATTTTCTCCTTCAGGGGGCAGATGTTTTATTAATTCCTTCTTTGCATGAGGGATTATCATTGGTTTCTATTGAAGCCCAATGTGCCGGTTTGCTATGTATTGCTTCGGACGGTGTGCCGGAAGAAGCAAAAAAAACAGAATTACTTCATTTTTTACCATTACAGTCGGGGGCGGATTCTTGGGCTGATTATATTTTACAGCTATTGCCCTATGAACGTAGAACTCATAAGGAAGAAATAGAAAAAGCTCATTTTAGTATAGAATATACAGCCAAGGAAATGAAAGATATTTTCATTTGATTATCAGTGTTATAAAGGTTTTATTTTTCATGAAGATAGCCATGATTCTCCCTTCTCTTGCCAATAAAGGTCCGATATTGGTTGCAAGAGATTTATGTATTGAATATAAGAAAATGGGACATGAGTGTTCCGTTTTTTATTTTGATGATATTGTGGAAGTGGAATTGCCCTGTCCCTCAAAGCGGATTTCATTTTGGAGACCGATTGATTGGAATGCCTTTGATATTGTACACTCGCACATGTACCGTTCGGATGCTTATGTTTTTTTCCATAAGCCGATACTGAGAAAATGCCGTACTAAATTTATCACAACCTTGCATCAACATATTGCAGAGCAGATGCCGTTTGATTTTCCGGCGGCAAAGGCCTCTTTCGTCATTCATACTTGGCTGCTTTTTCTGCGGCGGTTTGATGTTTTGGTAACTCTCAGCGAGTATCATAAGGCATACTATCAGAAATGTGGCTTGTGCAATGTCGAGGTTATTTACAATGGACGTGACGTTAATTGCGATACTGATATAGAAGACAGCGACAGGCAAGCCATAATGAACCTGAAGCAGAAGTATCGGATAATCGGAGGAGTGGCTTATATAACCAAAAGAAAAGGATATGCGCAATTAATCGATGCCTTGAAGAAACTGCCCCGATATGCACTGATACTGGTAGGAGACGGTCCGCACCTGAGTGAGTTGCAGCAGCAGGCACGGCAAAATGGGGTGGACGGACGGTGTTTATGGCTCGGAAACAGAAAAGAAGGCGGGCGGTATATGAAATATTTCGATGTGTATGCCTTGTGCAGCCACACGGAAGGATATCCGTTGGCTTTCATTGAGGCTGCTGCTGCCAAATTGCCGGTTGTATGTTCGGATATACCAGTGTTCAAGAGCATCATTCCGGAAGAGTGTTCCTGCTTTTTCCGGTTAGGCAATATTGATTCGTTATGCGATGCGCTTGTCTGTGCAGACAAGCGGGCGGATGTCCTTTCGGAGAAAGTGTATGCTTACTATTTGCATTATCTGGTACGTGGAAAAATGGCCGAAAACTATATGGCTTTGTATAACAGGGTGCTGAATACAGGCTCTGCATCTGTTGAGAAAAAATAACAAAATTCTATTTATGATTACTGCATCTATTGTCGTTTATCATACAGCGGCACACGAACTGCTTCGTGTTATTAATTGCGCTGTTCGTTCTGCCATTGAAATTCTTTATATCATAGACAACTCTTCTAATGACAGTTTGCGGGAGTTGAAAGATGTGTCGGAGAAAATAGTATATATACATAGTGAAAACCTTGGGTATGGAAGCGGGCATAACATAGGCATAAGAAAGGCTGTGGAAAAGGGAGCGACTTATCATGCGGTGTTGAATCCGGATATTTACTGGAATGATTCCGTTATAGAGGCTTTGTCACATTTTATGGATTTAAACTCCGATTGCGGTTTAGTGATGCCCCGGATTCTTTATCCCGATGGCAGCATCCAATACCTGTGTAAATTGCTGCCTACTCCTATGGACTTGTTTGGAAGGCGTTTTATTCCTATAAGGAAATATCAGGAAAAAAGTGCGGATAGATATGAATTGCATTTTACGGGATATGATAAAGTAATGGAAGTACCTTCATTATCCGGTTGCTTTATGTTTATGAGAGTCGATGTCCTGAAAAAGGTAAATGGTTTTGATGAGCGCTTTTTTATGTATGCGGAGGACTTGGATTTGTGCCGCAGAATAGGAGAGGTGTCTAAAACAATGTTCTATCCTATGGTGGCTGTATACCATGAATATGAAAAAGGCTCATACAAGAATCGTAAATTACTTAAATATCACCTCTGCTCTGTAATTAAATATTTTAATAAGTGGGGATGGGTATTTGATAAAAAGAGAATACTGAGAAACAAAGAATGTCTGGATGCTTTGTCGCAAAAGAAATAGAAAAGAAAAACGTATAGGCTTGTTTATCTGAGTAATAACCGTATCTTTGCGAAAAATACACAGAGCCATGAGTGAAGCGAAATCCTATAAAAAACAAGAAGTATCGGAAGATTATGTAGCCGAACCAATGGCAATGAAATACTCTACGGTGGCGGAAGATGCAGGCTATTTGGATGATGATATTCTTGTGGACGCCATAAAATATACGCAAACGGCCCGTGAAAAGGGGCAGATGATTCCGAACGGGGAAGTGTATGGTTTGTTGGCCGGGAGAATGGGATGGAAGTAGTTTTTGAGGAGATAAGTGGGGGATAAATTTTAAACTTGAAATTAGAATATCCTGGAAACCTCAGGAAAGGCTGAAATAGACTCAAAAATATTCAAGAAAGGGTCGTATCATCACTCCCCAAAACGGAGTTTGATACGACCCTTTCATCTTGTTATAGCTACAATCTTTTTGGAGCACTCATTTCAGTTTGGGCAGCCCCCATATTCCGCCACCGCATTAAAGCAAGGGCATTCCTTCATCGGATTCAGGTCATGATGCCCCACTACCAGAATTTTCGGAAAAATCCGTTTCAGTTCGCGCAGCAGTGCCACTAACGATGCCCGCTGTGCCGGTGTGCGGGTGTCGGCGGGTGTGCCGCGGATGTCCAGGCCGCCTTCGTAGCAGATGCCTATGGAGTGCCGGTTGTGGTTTTGGCAATGGGCGCCGATTTTCTCCAGCGGGCGGCCGCGGTGAATCTCTCCGTTGCGTGTGATGTAGAAGTGGTAGCCGATGTCGCTGAAGCCGCGGCGGATGTGCTCGCGGCGGCAGTCGTCAAAGCTCAGGCGCACGCCCTGGGGCGTGGCCGAGCAATGAATGATGGCAAGCGTGATGATTCTCATCGGCCTATGCAGGAACTGAAACCGAATACCCCTGCCAGGGCAGTGGCTACTGCTACGATGGTTTTGAGGACAATGCCCCATACGGATTTTGATTTTGTGCTCATGTTCTTCAGGTGTTAATGTTGATAATCTGTTGCTTTTGTTATCCTAACGGATTCTCCTCTTCGCCGTTGCCGCCGCCGGGGGTGCTGCCACCCGCGCCGCTGTTGTCAGGGCTGTACTTGGACGCTTCTTTCAGCTGGCCTTCCAGGTTGATTTGGGCATTGCTCAGCTCACCCGTGGCGCGGGCGCGGAGCTTCAGGCCCTTTACGTTGTCCGCCAGGGTGAAGGCGTCGGCAGAGGCAGCGCCTTTACGGCTGACGATGCCTACGGAGAAAATGGCGAGGTCGTCCAGTTTCACGTTCTTGCCGTCCAGGATAAGCTCTTTGGTGCAGGCTATCATGTCGGTAAGCACGCCTTTGATTAAGCCGGCCGAGTAGGGCGTGTTGTGGTTTGACATGTGCTTGGCGAGCTTCTCGGTGTCGAACGTGTCCTCAATCAGGGGACGGGCATACCATAAGCCTTTCAGGGGGTGGTTTTCACCGGTCATTTGATACTTCTTGTAACGAATCATAATCTTTAAGTTTTTGGGTTTTTAATTCTTGTTTTCGACTCTCTTTGTGATCACGTTACGAAGATACGATGCGCGGGAAGAGGGTTTGTCACTTTCGGTACGTTATGGTCTGTTGTAGGTTGTTATATACGGATATAGATGCGGAAGTGTGGAGATATTTCCGTATCTTTGCTCTGTAAGAACCAAAGAATCAGGGATTATGACGAATTTTAAAATACGCACATTCGGACGCACGGAACTTGCACAGCTTTACTGTCCGGAGTTGTGCCCGCAAGCGGCTTTCCGTAAACTGAACCAATGGATAGACCTCTATCCGAACCTGCGGGAAGAACTGCTTGCCTTAGGGCTTTCGCCCAAGTCGCGGACATACACGCCCGCTCAGGTAGGACTGATTGTAGGGGCATTGGGAGAACCGGGCGAGAACTGACACCCCGGCAGCCCGACACATACCACCCGCATCTACAACCGAAAAGACCGCTTTTCATAGCCCGAATCCCCCTCTGGCCACTCAAGGATGCTTTGCGTTGCCAAAGTTCTACTCCACGCTGCTAAAGTTCTACTTTACGCCGCCAAAGTTCTACTCTGCAACGCTAAAGTTCTACTCTACCTTGCCGGAGTAGCCCCCAGGAAAACGTGAAGCAACCTCTCATCCTTTTTCATCTTCAGTAACGTTACCGACCGTTTCCGGCAACATCACCTCACCGTCCGTCCTTCCCACCCGAAGTCCTTTCTCGACCGAAATCCCTTCTTACCCGAAACCCCTCCCTTTTCCACTCTTCTGTTCTTCTGTTCTTTTGTCCTTTTCTCCTTCCGTCCTTCCGTCCTTTTCTCCTTCTGTTCTTTTGTTCTTCTGTCTCTACCTCCGTTCCAAATACACAATTGGTACACAACAATCACCCCCGCCGTCCGCTTCGCACACACGCACGTATAGTATATACACAGAAAACCTGTCAAAACAACCACCCACAAACCTGTCACACCCCATTAGGGAGAGGTTTCCGGTACGTCCCCTTTCCGTCCACGCTCTCTATCATCCCATGCTTCACCAGGCGTTTGAGCCATGTGGATGCCGTTCCGGGTTTAATGCCCGTTGCTTCGGCCTGCAGCAGGAAGGCGGAGCGTGTAAACTCCCTTTCCATGCTTTGCAGCAGGGCGTCTCGGTCGGCGTTGCTCCGGCGGCTGATTTCGGTTCCGGGCAGGAAGGAGAGGATGTGCGTGGCGTGGCGGTAGAGGCTTTCGGTAAGCTCCAGCACGGAGTTGAAGTCGGCGGGGAGGATGGTCATGTCCCAGCGGGTGATGATGCCGTCCTTGAGGTTGTCGCCGGAGATGTCCTTGTCGGGGGTGAGGTGGGGCGAGCGGGCGATGTCGTCCGATTCGAGTACGCGGAGCATGGCCACTACCTGCATGATGCGGCAGATGTTGATGGCAAGGCGGGCTACGCTGCTCGCCATTTCGCTGCCGTTGGCAAGGTGGGAGCGGATGAAGAGGTTGGCGAAGAGGTTGTTGAACAGCTCTTTCTGTTCGGGGGTGAGGCGCAGGGTGAAGAGGCCGCCGGCGGTGATGCGTTTCAGTTGCTCGCGCCACTGCATGCCCAGGCCGGTGAATACGGTTTCGAGGTCGGTATCCTGCCGGTCGAACTGGTTCTGCCACTTGTGGATGGCGGGCATGTAGTAGAAGAGCTGGCGCGAGAACAGGCCGTTTTCGGCGGTGGGGATGAGCGGTTTCACCTGGGCGGGAGTGCCCGAGAGCAGGACGGAGAGGTAGCTGCGCTTCACTTCGCGGTACTCGCGGTCGGTGCGGCGGTTGTAGGAGAGGCGGTCGTGGTCGAAGGCCTTGCGCATGGTGTCGCTCCAGTGGCCGTGTTCCGAGCCGATGGCGGTGGAGATGGTGTCGGCTTCGCTCTCGCATATCAGGCCGATGCCTTCGGAGTCCATGATGTTCTGCAGGATGCCCGTGCCGGTGTTGTTGCCCGAGATGAGGAACATGCGGTCGGGCGGCAGCGCGGGCGGGGTGGCCTGCGAGCGCTCCTTGCCCAGCGAGTCGTAGGCGCCCTTCTCCTTGCGGTACTGCTTCATGGCTTCTGCCGTGTGCAGGCGTATCTCGTCGTGGATAGGCTCCACCAGCAGGCGGACGAGGGAGAGCACGCCCTTGCCCGAGGCAGGCAGGGCGACGATGAATGTTTGCAGGCTGGGCGATATCATCTTGCCGCCGTAGGCGCAGCGCACGTGGCTGTTCATGCTGGCGCCCAGCACGGTGACGGCGCCCAGCAGCATGATGTCCTGTTGGGCGCGGGTGGTGCCGTGGGCGGTAATTTCGTTCAGCGGCGCGGGCCAGAGCGTCCGGTTGTCGAAGCAGGGCAGCGGGGTGAGGGGTTCGCTGCCCCGGCAGGTCTCCTCGTCGGCTGCTTCGGGGTCGGATGCTTCGGGGTAGGTTGTCCCGGGGTAGGTTGTTCCGGAGTTTGCTGTTCCGGCATCGGCTGCTTCGGCGGGAAGACTGGCAGCGGGCGCTTCCGGAAATTCTTCCGCAGGCATCTCCGCCTTATTATAATAACCGTGCGCATGCGTGTGTGAGGCGGCGGGATACGGTGCACCCGGCGTACCAAGTGTACCCGCGGGAGCGTCCTGCCGCGGTTTCTCTGCGGGGCGGGGGCGCACGTTGCACAGTTCGGCAAGGTGGAAGGCAGTGCCTATGTGGACGCTGTTGTTGTTTGTTTTCAGGGCGTTGCTGAAGAGCTTGTTTGCCGCGTGCGCATCGTATTTGGCAGAGAGGCTGCACAGCATCAGGAAGTCGCTGCGTCCGGCTTCGCCGCAGTCGGTGGCTATGGCGAATGCCAGTTGTACATACTCTCTGTAGGTGGGCGCGATGTCGGCGCCCGCTGCGTGAACCGCTTCCGTGAGGCGGCGCAAATCGGATAGGATATTGGTCATGGGGTTATAAATTATGAGTTATCTGTTATGAATTATGTGCTATGAGTTATCTGTTATGAGTTATGAATTATGTGCTATGAGTTATCTGTTATGAGTTACGAATTATGTGTTATGAGTTACCTGTTATGAGTTACGAATTATGCACTATAAATTATCTGTTATAAATTATGAGTTATGAATTACTGGTTTTGTAGCAGATTATTTTCCGGCGAAAGATTATTCCGGGTAGCGATGAGCGCACCGGGGTCGTAGCTCAGGAAGCAGGCCCGTACGAGGTCCTTGCCGGAAGTATCCACGCCTTTGGCGGAGTTGCGGTTACCGTCGGCATACACGCACTGCACGTAGTCCATGGCCCATCGGATACTTTCGGCGGCATTCTGGCGCACATCCGGCAGGGCGGGGTCGGGGGTGTAGGGCACGAAGGCTTTTACGCCCTGTCCGCAGGGGCTGATGAAGACCAGCTCCGGCCTAAGAAACGGGTCTTCAAACAGTTGGCGGCGCAGCCGGGCGGCTTCGTCAGCGGAGTCGAGGTGGTCGATGTCCACCACTACAAGACCCGATGCTTCGAGAAGGCTGTCGCTGCGCCGGCGGCCGAACGTGCCGCAGGGGGTGACGTAGGGCAGAAGCTCCTGTTTGAGGGCACGGTAGGCGGATAGGTCGCCGCTGTCGAATGCCCGGCGCACGCGGTCGGTGAGCAGTTGCAGGCGTGTGTTGGCGGTTATCGTCCGGTACACTTCCTGCAGGGTCATGGTTTTGTAGGGTTTCAGGGTGGCAGGTTTGATGATTTGCCCCGTGCCGCCGTCCTTCACCGGCGAAATGGGGGCGAGGAACAGGGACATTTTGAATTCATTCATTTGTTTACTTGTTTTTTTGGTGCTGATTATTAATTTGTTAATTTTGCATCGCAATTCCCGAATCTTCCAGGAATACCCTTCAAAGTTCGTGATTATAAAACAGATGACCGTACACACATGTATGTACGAAACTTAATAAACCTAAATATTTCCCTTGTGTTTTTAAATAAAATTAATATTAAAATGAGCGTAAAAAATGAAGACGGGCAATATCCCTATCTTATGATAGGTGAAGAGCTCCGCTATCTGTTGAAGGCATCCGGCGTGTCTTTGAAAATGATTGCCGACCATGCCGGCATGAGTAATACCACCATTCAGACCCTTTTAAAAGGGGGGATGTGAAAATCAGCGTGCTCATACGCTGGTATAAGGCAATGAAAGCCATCCTGGACGATGAAGAGTTCGAATTGCTGCGGAGACGGGCGCACCGGATAGTGGATAAACTTTGAACCCCATGCCGGATATGTTTGTAAATCAGTCATGGCAACAGGTAAAAGCGTATATACTCTCGAAGATTTCCTGAAATTTTTCCCTTTCTACAGGAAAATCTTATTAACTTTGCGGGTCACTTTTGGAAACAATAAAAAAATAATGATATGAATATCTCTTATAACTGGTTGAAAGAGTATGTGGATTTCGACCTGACACCGGATGAAGTAGCCGCCGCGCTCACTTCCATAGGACTGGAAACGGGAAGCGTGGAAGAGGTGCAAACCGTTAAAGGCGGACTGGAAGGCCTGGTCATCGGCGAAGTGCTGACGTGCGAGCCCCATCCCAACTCGGACCACATGCACATCACTACCGTAAACCTGGGACAGGGAGAACCTGTGCAGATAGTATGCGGCGCAGCCAACGTGGCAGCCGGACAGAAAGTGGTGGTGGCCACTTTGGGTACAAAACTTTATGACGGTGATGAATGCTTCACAATCAAGAAATCCAAACTCCGCGGCGTAGAGTCCAACGGCATGATTTGTGCCGAAGACGAAATAGGCATCGGCACAGACCATGCGGGCATCATCGTACTGCCCGAAACAGCAGTGCCGGGCACGCTTGCCAAGGACTATTACAACATCAAGAGCGACTACGTGCTGGAGGTGGACATCACGCCCAACCGCGCCGACGCCTGCTCGCACTACGGCGTGGCGCGCGACCTGTACGCCTACCTGGTGCAGAACGGCAAGCCCGCCGCCTTGAAGAAACCCTCTGTAGAGGCTTTTGCCGTCGATAACCACGACCTCGACATCCGGGTGACGGTAGAGAACAGCGAAGCCTGCCCGCACTATGCCGGCGTCACCGTGAAAGGCGTCACCGTAAAGGAAAGCCCCGAATGGTTGCAGAACAAGCTCCGCATCATCGGCCTGCGCCCTATTAATAATGTGGTGGACATCACGAACTACATCGTCCACGCATTCGGCCAGCCGCTCCACTGCTTCGATGCGGACAAGATTAAGGGCGGCGAGGTCATTGTAAAGACCCTGCCCGAAGGCACTCCCTTCACTACCCTGGACGGCGTGGAACGCAAGCTCAACGGACGCGACCTGATGATTTGCAACCGGGAAGAGCCCATGTGCATCGCCGGAGTGTTCGGCGGACTGGATTCAGGCTCTACCGAAACCACGAAGGACGTCTTCCTCGAAAGCGCTTATTTTCACCCCACCTGGGTGCGTAAGACCGCCCGCCGCCACGGCCTGAACACGGATGCTTCCTTCCGCTTTGAAAGAGGCGTCGACCCCAACGCCACCCTTTACTGCCTGAAGCTGGCGGCGCTGATGGTGAAGGAACTTGCCGGCGGCACCATCTCTTCCGATATCAAGGATGTATGCGCCGCTCCCGCCCGCGACTTCCGGGTGGAACTCTCTTACGGGAAGGTACACGCGCTGATAGGCAAGGAGATTCCGGCAGAGACGATAAAAAGCATCGTGACCAGCCTGGAGATGAAGATTGTAGGCGAAACGGCAGAGGGCCTGACGCTCGACGTGCCGCCATACCGCGTGGATGTGCAGCGCGACTGTGATGTGATAGAAGACATCCTCCGTATTTACGGATATAATAATGTGGAGATTCCCACAGCCTTGAAGTCCAGCCTGACAACGAAGGGCGAGTGCGACAAGTCCAACCGTCTGCAGAACCTGGTTGCCGAGCAACTGGTGGGCTGCGGTTTCAACGAAATCCTGAACAACTCGCTGACACGCGCCGCCTATTACGACGGACTGGAATCTTATCCCGCCAAGAACCTCGTGATGCTGATGAACCCGCTCAGCGCCGACCTGAACGCCATGCGCCAGACGCTGCTTTTCGGCGGACTGGAGAGCATCGCGCACAATGCCAACCGCAAGAATGCCGATTTGAAATTCTTTGAATTCGGCAACTGCTATTACTTCAACGAAGAGAAGCGTAACCCCGAAAAGGCGCTCGCTCCTTATTCCGAAGACTATCACCTGGGCCTGTGGATTACCGGCAAGAGAGTGTCCAACTCATGGGCGCATCAGGACGAGGACAGTTCGGTGTACGAGCTGAAAGCGTATGTCGAAAACATATTTGCCCGTCTGGGCTTGCAGATGCACGACCTGGTAGTGGGCAACCTTACGGACGATATTTACGCCGCTGCCCTGTCCGTGCAGACAAAGGGGGGCAAGCGCCTTGCCACGTTCGGCGTGGTGACAAGGAAGCTCCTGAAAGCGTTCGACATCGACAACGAGGTGTACTATGCCGACCTGAACTGGAAAGAGCTGATGAAGGCCATCAGGAACGTGAAGGTAAACTATACCGAAATCTCCAAATTCCCGGCCGTGAAGCGCGACCTCGCTTTGCTGATTGACAAGAAGGTGCAGTTTGCCGAAATCGAGAAGATTGCCTACGAAACGGAGAAGAAGCTGCTGAAAGAAGTCTCCCTCTTCGACGTCTATGAAGGCAAGAACCTGGAAGCCGGCAAGAAATCGTATGCCGTAAGTTTCCTGTTGCAGGACGAGAATGCCACACTGAACGACAAGCAGATTGACAAAGTGATGCAGAAGCTGATTGCCAACCTGCAGAACCGACTGGGAGCCGTGCTGCGGTAAAAACAAGCTGACCCGCTATGAAGAAGTATGATATAAAACCGGATCACCATATCAGAGCCAAAAGAGCGTCTCTGACGGGCCTGACCATAGGGCTGCTCCTCTTGTTTCAGGCAGTAAGGGTGCTTTGGCACTTCCCTGAGAACGAGGGCTGGAGAAATGCCCTGGCAGGGGTGAGCGGTCTGATATGGCTGCTGCTGTGCGGCGCGTCATATTGGAAGTATCGGAAACTGACGCGACAGTAAAGACAGAAACCAATTAAAGAACAAATTAAAATATACAATCCAATGGGAAGAGCGTTTGAATATAGAAAAGCTGCCAAATTGAAAAGATGGGGTCACATGGCTAAGACCTTTACAAGACTGGGTAAACAAATTGCTATTGCGGTGAAAGCCGGCGGACCCGAACCGGAAAACAACCCTGCACTGCGTTCGGTTATCGCTACCTGCAAGCGCGAGAACATGCCGAAGGACAACATCGAGCGTGCCATCAAGAATGCAATGGGTAAGGACCAGAGCGACTACAAGAGCATGACCTACGAGGGATACGGACCTCACGGTGTGGCCGTATTCGTGGATACACTGACCGATAACCCCACCCGCACGGTGGCCGATGTGCGCAGCGTGTTCAACAAGTTTGGCGGAAACCTGGGCACAATGGGCTCACTGGCTTTCCTGTTCGACCACAAATGCGTGTTCACTTTCAAGAAGAAAGACGGCATGGATATGGAAGAATTCATCCTCGACATGATCGATTTCGACATTGACGAAGACTACGAAGAGGACGAAGAAGAAGGCACTATCACCATCTACGGTGACCCGAAGAGCTACGCAGCCATCCAGAAGCACCTGGAAGAGGGCGGCTTTGAGGATGTGGGCGGCGAGTTTACTTACATCGCCAACGACCTGAAAGATGTGGAGCCTGCACACCGCGAGACCATCGACAAGATGGTGGAACGCCTGGAAGAGTTTGACGACGTGCAGACGGTGTACACCAATATGAAGCCGGAAGAAAGCGAAGAATAATGACGTATACTTACAAGACCAAAGGCACGTGCAGTACCAATATCGAGCTTGAGGTGGAAGACGGCATCGTGCGGAACATCGCGTTCTGGGGCGGATGCAACGGCAATCTGCAAGGGTTGTCGCGCCTGGTTGCCGGGATGCCGGTGAAAGAGGTGATTTCACGCCTGGAAGGTATCCGCTGCGGCGGACGTCCCACTTCCTGTCCCGACCAGTTGTGTAAGGCATTGCACGAGATGGGATATTGATTCTGCTGCCCTGATTGAAGATGTAAGGGGGCTTTAGGCACGGATTACGCGGATTTTCTTTATTCTTTTTTGATTAAAATCCGTGAAATCCGTGCCTAAAAGAAATCGTCAAGTGTATTTCGACACACTCTCTTTCGGAGACCTTGTGAACTTTGCGGAAAGGAAATCAGGAAAAGCTGTGTTTTCCGTACGGGTATATTCATCCCACGAGGTGGATAAATTTGTCTTGCGGGATGAATTTATCCGTCTCGTGGGATGATTTTTTTGGGTTGGCAGGGCAACGTGCCTGCCGTTTTGAACCAACTTATGGTGCATTTGTTTTTTATTTGAGTACTTTTACATCCTCAAAACAAGAACAACACAATGAAGAATATTTTTAAAGACTTGCAACGGAAAGACCACAAACGCTATTTGGGTGGTCTGGATGTGTTCAGATATATCGGACCGGGACTGCTGGTGACGGTAGGTTTCATCGACCCCGGAAACTGGGCGTCGAATTTTGCGGCGGGGTCGGAGTTCGGCTACTCGCTGCTGTGGGTGGTGACGCTCTCTACCGTCATGCTGATAATCCTGCAGCACAACGTGGCGCACCTGGGCATCGTGACGGGACTGTGCCTGTCGGAAGCCGCCACGCAGTACACTCCCAAATGGGTGTCGCGCCCTATATTGGGTACGGCGGTGCTGGCTTCCATATCCACTTCCCTTGCCGAAATATTGGGCGGGGCCATCGCGCTGCAAATGTTGCTGGACATCCCCATAATATGGGGTTCGGTGCTGACCACGGTTTTCGTATTCATAATGCTTTTCACCAACTCCTACAAGAAGATTGAAAGGGCCATCATCGCCTTCGTGTCCGTCATAGGGCTTTCGTTCATCTACGAGCTTTTCCTTGTCAGGATAGACTGGCCTGTGGCGGTGCAGGGGTGGGTGACTCCTTCGTTCCCCCAGGGGAGCATGCTCATTATCATGAGTGTGCTCGGAGCTGTGGTGATGCCCCATAACCTGTTTCTCCATTCGGAGGTGATACAGAGCCACGAGTACAACAAGAAGGACGATGCCTCTATCCGCAGGGTGCTGAAGTACGAATTGTTCGACACGCTCTTCTCCATGATTGTGGGATGGGCCATTAACAGTGCGATGATTCTGCTGGCCGCCGCCACCTTCTTCAAGGGCGGGATTCAGGTGGAGGAGTTGCAGCAGGCGAAGTCGCTGTTGGACCCGTTGCTGGGCAGCAGCGCCGGCGTGGTGTTTGCGCTGGCATTGCTGATGGCGGGCATCTCCTCGACGATTACGAGCGGCATGGCGGCAGGTTCCATCTTTGCCGGCATCTTCGGCGAGTCGTACCACATCAGGGACAGCCACTCGCAGGTGGGGGTAATCCTGTCGTTGGGCATCGCGCTGCTGTTGATTTGTTTTATCGGCGACCCGTTCAAGGGACTGCTGATTTCGCAGATGATACTGAGCATCCAGTTGCCGTTTACGGTGTTCCTGCAGGTGAGCCTCACCTCGTCCCGCAAAGTGATGGGGCAGTATGTGAACAGTAAATGGAGCACATTCGTGCTCTATACGATTGCTGCCATTGTAACGGTATTGAATATTATGCTGCTGATATCGAGTTTGTAATGAATGCCGCTTGCCGGATGAACGATTGCAACCTGACGAATGATTGCAACCGGGCGAATGATTGCAACCTGACGAACGATTGCTGCCGGGCGGATAATTAAAAAAAATATATATACGGATATGAAGATTATAACCTACAACGTAAACGGTTTGCGGGCCGCCGTGTCCAAAGGACTGCCCGAATGGCTGGCAAAGGAACAGCCGGACGTGCTGTGCCTGCAGGAAACCAAATTGCAGCCGGAGCAGTATCCTGCGGAGGCGTTGGATGCATTGGGATACAGGCATTATCTGCATTCAGCCCGGAAGAAAGGGTATAGCGGAGTCGCCATCCTGACGAAACGCGAGCCGGACCATGTGGAATACGGCATGGGCATGGAGGAGTACGATAGCGAAGGACGGTTTGTCCGTGCCGATTACGGCGACCTGTCCGTGGTGAGCGTCTATCACCCTTCGGGAACGAGCGGCGACGAGCGCCAGGCCTTTAAGATGGAGTGGCTGGAACACTTCCGGCACTATGCGGTGGAACTGCTGCGCACCCGTCCCAAACTGGTGTTGTGCGGGGACTATAACATCTGCCACGAGGCGATAGACATTCACGACCCGGTGCGCAATGCCACCAACAGCGGCTTCCTGCCCGAAGAAAGGGAGTGGATGACCCGCTTCCTGAACGAGGGTTTCATAGATACCTTCCGCCTGTTGCACCCCGACAGCCGGGAGTACACCTGGTGGAGCTACCGCTTCAACTCGCGGGCGAAGAACAAAGGCTGGCGTATCGACTATTGCATGGCAAGCGAGGCGGTGCGGCCGATGCTGAAAGAGGCGCGTATCCTGAACGATGCCGTACATTCGGACCATTGCCCCATGATGTTGGAATTAACAGATTAAGATATGACGATGAAAGACAGAGTGGAAAAAGCCGTTGAACTGTTCAAGAGCGGCTATAATTGTTCGCAGTCCGTCGTGGCTGCCTTTGCAGATATGTATGGTTTTACACAGGAACAGGCATTGCGCATGTCCGCCTCGTTTGGCGGCGGCATCGGACGGATGCGGCAGACGTGCGGCGCCGCCTGCGGCATGTTCCTGCTGGCGGGACTGGAAAAAGGTGCCGTAGACGGCAAGGATCGTGAGGGCAAAGCCGCCAACTATGCGCTGGTGCAGCAGCTTGCGGAGGAATTCAGGAAACGCAACGGCTCGATGATTTGCGCCGAACTGTTGGGACTGAAGAAGCCCGAAGGCTCTTCCATGCCCGAAGCCCGCACGGAGCAGTATTACGCCAAGCGTCCCTGCGCCAAAATGGTGGAAGAGGCGGCGGCAATATGGGCGGAGTATCTGGAAAAACAGCGGAAATAGGGCAAATCGTGCCGTTTCTCCGGCTGAAAATGGAAAAAAATGAGAGTTAACGTGCTATATAACATAAAAATAACTATCTTTGCCGCCGAAATAAAATCGGTCTTCTCCGTCGGGGGAAACGGATTTTTAAGCATGTCTAACTAAAAACAAAGAGAAAATGTTAAAAGAAAAAGCCGGTGAAATCGCAGGAAAAATTTGGAACGCACTGAATGAAACCGAAGGTTTAACCGCAAAACAAATCAAAAAAGCTACAAAATTGGTGGATAAAGATTTGTTCCTGGGTCTTGGATGGTTATTGAGAGAGGACAAAATCTCTACTCAAGAAGTTGAAGGCGAACTGTTTGTGAAGCTGAACTAAGAAAGTGATTGGAATGTTATAAAAAATGCGTTGATACATTGGATATGTTATCAACGCATTTTTTTTGTGCGCTCCTTTTCGTATCTTTGTCCAAGATACACTATCTTTGCACTCCAAAAACTTTAGAAACGAATGAAAAAGAATATACGTAACTTTTGTATCATAGCCCATATCGACCATGGCAAATCTACTTTGGCCGACCGCCTGTTGGAGTTCACCAATACCATCCAAGTAACCGAAGGACAGATGCTGGATGATATGGATTTGGAAAAGGAGAGAGGTATCACCATCAAGAGCCATGCCATCCAGATGGAGTATGTGTACAAGGGCGAGAAGTATATCCTGAACCTGATTGACACTCCGGGACACGTGGACTTCTCCTACGAGGTGTCGCGCTCCATCGCCGCCTGCGAGGGCGCACTGCTCATTGTGGACGCTTCGCAGGGCGTGCAGGCGCAGACCATCTCCAACCTTTACATGGCCATCGAGCACGATTTGGAGATTATCCCCGTTATCAACAAATGCGACATGGCAAGCGCCATGCCCGAAGAGGTGGAGGATGAAATCGTGGAACTGCTCGGCTGCAAGCGCGAAGAGATTATCCGCGCTTCCGGCAAGACGGGCATGGGCGTGGAGGAAATCCTTGAGGCGGTAGTCGAGCGCATCCCGCATCCCGAAGGCGATGAGGAAGCGCCTTTGCAGGCACTGATTTTCGACTCCGTATTCAACTCGTTTCGGGGCATCATCGCCTACTTCAAGATTGTGAACGGCGTGATTCGCAAAGGAGACAAAGTGAAGTTCTTCAATACGGGCAAGGAATACGATGCGGACGAAATCGGCGTGCTGAAGATGGATATGGTTCCCCGTCAGGAGCTGCGTACGGGCGACGTGGGGTATATCATTTCGGGTATCAAGACTTCCAGGGAAGTGAAGGTGGGCGACACGATTACGCACATAGCCCGTCCGTGCAAGGAAGCGATTGCCGGCTTCGAGGAAGTGAAGCCGATGGTCTTTGCCGGCGTATATCCCATTGAGGCGGAAGACTTCGAGGATCTGCGCTCTTCGCTGGAGAAGTTGCAGTTGAACGACGCCTCGCTGACCTTCCAGCCCGAATCGTCACTGGCGCTGGGCTTCGGTTTCCGTTGCGGATTCTTAGGACTGCTCCACATGGAGATTGTGCAGGAACGCCTGGACCGCGAATTCGATATGAACGTGATTACCACCGTGCCGAACGTGTCGTACAACATCTACGACAAGCAGGGGCACATGACCGAGGTGCACAACCCCGGCAGCATGCCCGACCCCACCCTGATAGACCGCATCGAAGAGCCTTATATCCGCGCCTCGGTGATTACCGCCACGGACTATATCGGCCCCATCATGACGCTCTGCCTGGGCAAGCGCGGCGAACTGGTGAAGCAGGAATACATTTCCGGCAATCGCGTGGAGATATACTATGACATGCCGCTGGGCGAAATCGTCATCGACTTCTACGACAAGCTGAAAAGCATCTCCAAGGGATACGCCTCTTTCGACTACCATGCCAACGGCTTCCGTCCGTCCAAGCTGGTGAAACTGGATATTCTCCTGAACGGCGAACCGGTGGATGCCCTTTCCACCCTGACGCACTTTGACAACGCATACGAGCTGGGACGCCGCATGTGCGAGAAGCTGAAGGACCTGATTCCGAGACAGCAGTTCGACATCGCCATCCAGGCGGCCATCGGCGCCAAGATTATCTCCCGCGAAACAATCAAGGCTGTACGCAAGGACGTTACGGCCAAGTGCTACGGCGGCGACGTGAGCCGTAAGCGCAAGTTGCTCGAGAAGCAGAAACGGGGCAAGAAGAGAATGAAGCAAATCGGTAATGTGGAAGTGCCGCAGAAAGCATTCCTGGCGGTGCTGAAACTGGATTAGCGGTTTGCTGCCGAACCAATCATATCTTTCGGGGGTTGTTCTTTCATGATAGGGCTGCCCCCTTTTTTGTCTTTTTCCGAAAATGAACGAATCCTTCAATTAAAAACACTTATGATTATCCTACGTACCGTAAAAAACATTTCATCGCTGAACATAGCAGCGAGCGTGCTTTTGTTTCTGGCGGCTATCCTGGCCGCTGTGGTTGCCAACTCGTCCCTGTCGCCCGTATACCAGGATTTCCTGCTTCAGGAGCTGCATCTGCGCATCGGCAACTTCAATCTGTTTTCGCACGGCGGGCATCCGCTGAAGATGATAGAATTCATTAACGACTGCCTGATGACCGTTTTCTTTCTGGCAGTGGGCCTGGAGATAAAGCGCGAATTGCTGGTGGGGGAACTGTCCTCTGTGCGGAAAGCGGCTTTGCCTTTTATTGCGGCATGCGGGGGGATGGTGGTTCCGGTTGTCATCTATGCGTTGTCGGTTGCCTCCGGCACTCCCGAAACCCGGGGGATGGCTATCCCGATGGCCACGGACATTGCCTTCTCATTGGGCGTGCTCAGTTTGCTGGGCAAGCGTGTGCCGTTGAGCCTGAAAATATTCCTGACGGCATTTGCCGTGGTGGACGACATCGGCGGCATACTGGTCATCGCATTGTTCTATAGCGCTGACGTGGCATACGGATACCTGATTGCGGCGGCTGTCCTGTACGTGTTCCTCTACTATATGGGTAAGTTCGGCGTAACGCAGAAGATATTCTTCCTCTTCTTCGGTGTGATTATCTGGTATCTGTTCCTGCAGTCGGGCATACACAGTACGATTTCGGGTGTGATACTGGCGTTTGTGATACCGGCGCGTCCGCGCTTGGATGCGGGCAAATACATCGAGCGGATTCGCGACATCATCGGGGAGTTCCCGGTTTCCAAGTCGGATAATATCGTGCTGACCAATGCGCAGATTGCCACGTTGAAGCAGGTGGAGCGGGCATCGGATTATGTTATCAGCCCGTTGCAGTCACTGGAGGACAACCTGCACGGGGCGGTGAGCTTCGTGATACTGCCGCTGTTTGCCTTTGCCAATGCCGGTGTGGTGTTCAGCGGTAGCGGCAGCATCGTGGGAGATGTGAGCATTGCTGTGGCGGCTGGCTTGCTGCTGGGCAAGTTCCTGGGGATATACCTGTTTACGTGGCTGGCGGTGAAGAGCGGCGTGGCGCTGATGCCGGCGGGGATGAACTGGAAGAATATAGCGGGCGTCTCTCTGCTGGGCGGTATCGGGTTTACCGTATCGTTGTTCATAGCCAACCTTTCCTTTGCGGACGAATATCCGGAATTGCTGAACCAGGCGAAATTCGGGGTGCTTGTAGGGACGGTGCTTGCCGGAGTACTGGGGTATGTGGTGCTGAATTGGGTGCTGCCGAAGAGGGAGAAGTGAGGTGGTTTGTTTCGGAGAGATTTTTAGGCACGGATTACGCGGAATTACGCGGATTTCAGGAATTACGCGGATTAGTACGGATTATACAGAATTTACGAACTACACAGAATTTACGGATTTAATACGGATTACACGGATTTCATGGAAATGTAAAAGAAGGTAATGTTGTCCGAAAGAACAAAGAACAAAGTAAATCCGTGAATTCCGTGTAATCCGTGCCTGAAATAGAATAATGTTACTCCTTGATATGAATCAGCAGATTTGCCAGAATAGCCGTTATCCCACCCGTTGTGATGCCGGATGCGAAGATGTTCCGCAGCGTTTCCGGCAGTTGGCACAGTATTTCGGGAACCAGCTCCACACTGAGGCCGAGCGAGAAACTGACAGCCATGACAAGGGTAGCCTTCCGGTTGATTTCCTGCGCTGCAATGATGCGGATGCCTGCCGCCGCCACCGTACCGAACATCAGCAGAGTAGCGCCGCCCAATACGGGTTCGGGCATCAGTGAAAACACCAGTCCCACGGCAGGGAACAGGCCGAGCAGCACAAGAAAGGCTGCAATGTAATAGCCCACATACCGGCTGGCAACTCCGGTCAGTTGTATCATTCCGTTGTTCTGTGCAAAGACGGAGTTGGGGAAGGAGTTGAGCGCACCCGCCAGCATGGAGTTGAAGCCGTCGGCAAGGATACCGCCCGAAGCGCGCTTTACGAAGGTATCTCCTTCCACCGGTTCGCCGGAGATAAGGGAGTTGGCGGTGATGTCGCCGTATGCCTCGATGGCGGTAATCATGAAAATAAGTCCCAGGGCGATGATGGTGGACAGGTCGAAGTCCAGTCCGTAGCGGAAAGGCATCGGCAGGTTGAAGCCGCCGTAGCTTTGTATCGAGGAGAAGTCGATGATGCCCATGAACCAGGCTGCGATGTAGCCTATTACCAGTCCGATGACGATGGAACTCATGCGCAGGTAGCGGTTGGAACTCCGGTTGAAGGCGATGATAAGCAGCAGTACCGCCGCGGCAAGGCCCACATGGCGGAAACTGCCGAAGCTGCCGTCCGCCTGTGCCGTGGCTCCGCCGCCGCAGGCTGTGATTCCTACTTTTATCAGGCTCATTCCGATGAGGGTGACTACGATGCCGGATATCAGCGGCGTGATAATCTTCTTAGTGTATTTCAACACCCGGCTTATCAGCATCTCCACGCTTGAAGCCGCCATGCAGGAACCGAAAATCAGGGGAAGCCCGCCCAGCATTCCGGCAGAGATGATGGGACCTATGAACGAAAAGCTGGTTCCCTGGATGCAGAGCAGCCCCGTGCCCAGTCCGCCGAACCTGCGGCATTGGATAAACGTGGATATGCCGGATGCGAACAGCGCCATCGAAACCAGGTAGCCGGTGGTTTCCGCATCGAGCTTCAATGCGCCCGCAATGATGAGCGGCGGGGTGATGATGGCTACGAATATGGCGAGCAGATGTTGCAGCGCAGCGAAGAAAGCTTCCTTAAAAGGCGGCTTGTCGTTCAAGCCATAAATCAGTCCGTTTCCCTGTTGTTTTTCCATCGCTCCGGGTTATCTGATTTTGATTTCACAGTTGTCAAGGCTTTCGATGATGGCAAGCGATTCTACATGGATGCTCTGGCTGCGCAGCTCGTCACCACCGTGCTGGAAGGCTTTCTCTATGATGAATCCCATGCCCACCAGTTCCGCGCCAGCCTGCTTCACCAGGTCCATGATGCCTTTGGCAGCGTTTCCGTTGGCAAGGAAGTCGTCGATGAAAAGCACCTGGTCGCCGGGTGCGAGGAAATCCTTGCTGACGCATACATCGTACGAGCGTTGCTTGGTGAACGAATACACGGAAGTAACCAGCATATTCTCCATCGTGCTCGGTTTCTTCTTCTTGGCAAACACTACGGGCAGCTCCAGCAGATAGCCCACCATGATGGCGGGAGCGATGCCGCTGGCCTCGACGGTGATAATCTTGTTGATACTGGTAGAGGCGAAACGTCTTACGAACTCCACGCCGATGGATTTCATCAGTATCGGGTCCATCTGGTGATTGATGAAGTTATCCACTTTCAGTATGCCTCCCGGATAGCATTTTCCGTCTTTGAGAATACGGTCTTTTAAAGTTTTCATAATGTATCAAGTCTTGTCTTAAGAGTTATTTATTGTCTTCTTGTTCTGCATCTTCCTGTATCTCCTCTTTGGGCAGCAGCCTTGCCGAGATGCGCTTCTTCGGGGTGAGGCTCATGTCCTTCAGCATTTCAGCCTGGCGCACTACGCTGCCGTTGCCTTCGGAGAGCTGGTTGAGGGCTTTGTCGTAGTCCTTCTGCAAGGTTGTCATGCGGTCGCCGAGGGTGAGGAAGGTGTCGGTAAAGCCTACAATCTTTTCGTACAGGGCAGTGCCGCGCTTGATGATGGCCTGCACGTTTTTCACCTGGTTTTCCCGCTTCCACAGGTCGAGCGAGAGACGCAGGGCGCTGATGAGGTTGGTGGGGCTCATCAGTACCACCTTCTTGTTGTAGGCATACTCCCAAAGGTTGGCGTCGCTCTGGATGGCGAGCAGGTACGCGCCCTCCGTGGGGATGAACATCATGACGAAGTCCGGCGCCTTGATATCGTAGTGCGAATAGTCCTTCCGGCTGAGCTCGTCGATGTGGCTGCGGACGGACTGCAAGTGCGCCTTGAGCCAGCGCGCCTGCTCGTCGCGGTCTTCGGCGGAGGTGTAGGCGGCGTAGGCGGTGAGGGAGACTTTGGAGTCGATTATCATCTCGCGTTCGTCGGGATACCTGATGAGGATGTCGGGCTGCATCTTCTGTCCGCTCTCTTCGCTGACAATCGCTTCGCCGCGCTCGTCTTTCAGGAACTCCTGGCGGAAATAGTGCTCGCCCTCAATCAGGCCGGATGCCTGCAAGAGGCGTTCCAGAATCATTTCGCCCCAGTTGCCCTGCATCTTGGAGTCGCCCTTCAGGGCGCGGGTCAGGTTGTTGGCATCCTCGCTGAGACGGTTGTTCAGTTCCACCAGCTCCTTAATGCGTTCGCCCAGCGAGAAGCGCTCTTTGGCTTCGGTGCTGTACACCTGCTCTACTTTTTCCTTGAAGTCCTTAATCTTCTCGTCGAGGGGGCGCAGCAGGTTGCCCAGATGCTCGGCGTTCAGTCTGGTGAAATCCTCGGTCTTGCTTTGGAAGATGCGGTTCGAAAGGTTCTCGAACTCGGTGTTCATACGCTTGTGCAGGGCTTCGGCCTCTTCTTTCTGTTCGGCGAGGCGTTGTTCCCATTGCCGTTGCTGCTGGGCGATGCGCTCGCCGAAGGAATGTTCCTGCTGGACAAGGCGTTCGTTGAAACTGCGTGCCTGCTCGGCGAGGCGTTCGGCAAACAGCCGTTCCTGTGCGTCCAACCGTTCCGAAGCCTGGCGGGCGGCTTCCTGCAAACGTTCCTCGGCAATGGAGCGTTCGCGGGCGATGCGTTCTTCGGCGGTGCGGTTCAGCAGGGCTTCACGCTCTCCGGCGGCTTCTACCTGGGTCTTCAGGGCAGCGGCTTTTCTGCCGGCCGTCAGATAGCCGATAACGGCTCCTGCGATAATCCCGGCGGGTAATAGGATGATATTCATAATTGCATATAAGGAAATAAAGTTTCGGCAGGCGGTACCGGCAATACCATCGGGCGGTACGGGAAATACCAATAGTTGGTATGAAGAATACCAACGGTTGGTACAGACAATACCAAAGCGTGGTACAAGGAGTACCAACGGTTGGTACGGAGTGTACCGCACGGGGGGACATCTTGCGGCCTGCCGTCTTGCATTTATTGTGTCAGTATCTCGTTTCCGTCTTCGGTGATAAGAATCATGCTTTCCCACTGGGCGGAAGGCAGACCGTCGTCCGTGCACACCGTCCAGCCGTCGGCTTCGTCAATGAATACCTCGTAGCTGCCCATGTTAATCATCGGCTCGATGGTGAACGTCATGCCCGGTACTATCAGCATGCCCGTGCCGCGTTTGCCGAAGTGCTCCACGTCCGGCTCTTCGTGAAACTTGATACCCACGCCATGCCCGCAAAGGTCGCGCACCACGCTGTAGCCGTTCTTCTCGGCATGTTCCTGGATGGCGGCGCCCACATCGCCCAACCGTGCCCAGGGCTGTGCAGCCTGTATGCCGATGTCGCGGCACTCCCTGGTCACCTGCACCAGGCGTTGCATTTCGGGGCTGACTTCCCCGATCATATACATGCGCGACGCGTCGGAGAAATACCCTTTGTAGATGGTGGACACGTCTACGTTTACAATATCTCCGCTGCGCAGGAATTCCTTTGTGCTGGGGATGCCGTGGCACACCACATCGTTGATGCTGACGCATACGCTCTTCGGAAAACCTTCGTACAGGAAGGGAGCGGGGATGGCGTCGTGGTCTGTCGTAAAGCAGTATACCATGTGGTCTATCTCTGCCGTGGACATTCCCTCGCGGATATTCTCCGAGATGTAATCGAGCAGGGCGGTGTTTATCCTTGCGCTTTCGCGTATGCCTGCCAGTTGCTCTTCCGTACGCAGCAGATGGCGTGACGGCAATTTGTATCCTTCTCTTTTATAATGCTGTATCTTGGCTTCTACTTCATCGGAATAGTTTTTAGGAGCAAACCGGACTCCTTTTACGAACTTCTTCATGATTGCATATTTTATAAACGATGTGCAAAAATACGAATAATTTGGGTGTGCGTATTTATAATGCTTGAATAATTAGAAACCGATTTGCATTTTATCATGTGAGAACAATAAAAAAGAGGTTGTGTCAAAATGCTGACACAGCCTTTTTTTATGCGCAAAGCCCAGACTTTCTCAAGCCCGGGCTTTGTTATTACCCAAAGTTTTCGTATCTTTAGGCATAAAGTTTTTCGTTATGGCAAAGTTACATTTTCGTCCTTACATTCCCAACCAAACCGTTCTTTTTCCACAA